>JBBRHC010000200.1:0-7207 GCA_038223295.1 Opitutales bacterium | reverse complement strand
ACGGAGAGGGAATGGTTGCATCCGGGGAAATGGGTGCCCTGCGTAGTATCCACTATGCCATGGTACTACGAAATGGACCGTCAGCAGCTTGGGCCGGTGACGGACGACGAATTCAACGGGCTCGTGCAAACCGGTAAGATCCGGGCGGAGACCCTGGTGTGGAAAGAGGGTTGGGCGGACTGGCAGCCCTACCGCAGCATGCTGGCCGGTGGCATGCCGCCGGTGCCGCCCGCACCGACGCCCGGCGGGGTGGCGGGTGGGTTTGGCGGCGGATTCGGCACGGGGGGAGGAGGGGTGGGCGGCGACGCGACGGACGCGGAAATGGCGGTGTGCGCGGTGAGCGGACGGCGCTTGCCGAAGCGCGACATGCTGGAGTTCGAGGGGCGCTGGGTGAGCGCGGAGCACAAGGAGGAGTTTTTCCAACGCCTGCGCGAGGGCGTGAACCTGCCGAGAGACGTGGTGTATGCGAGTTTCGGGCGGAGGTTCTTGGCGAAGATCATCGACGGTGTGATCGTGAACATAGTCACCGGCGTGATCGGTTTTGTCATCGGCTTGGGGATGGCGGGCGCGATCAGCGCGGCCGAGCCCGAAGCGGCGGGCGCGTTGGCTGGTGCCATGCAGGCGCTAATCCAAGTCGCGGCGATTGGGTCGGCGTTGTTTTACTCAATTTATTTTATCCGCAAAAACGATGCGACACCGGGCAAAAAAATACTCGGGCTGAGGGTGTTGCGCGCGGATGGCTCGAAGCTCTCAAAGGGGCGCATCGTGGGGCGCTTTTTTGCGGAGTTCGTGAGCGGGGTGATCCTTGGCATCGGCTATCTGATGGCGGCCTTCGACAAGGAAGAGCACAAGGCGCTGCATGATAGGATGTGCGACACGCGGGTGATCGACGTGCGTGGGCGCTGAGCGGGCGGGTGTTTCACAAGATGGCCTTACCCGTCGCCGCCAGATTCGACTCCGCCGCGCCTTCGTGCCCGAAGTGCAAGGTGCGGCTCGACGGCATCGAGGAGGCGGGCGAGGGGGTGTGCGGGGCCTGCGCCGCCATCCTGACTTATGTGCTGTTTCCGGCGCGGCACCGGCCGAAACCGGTGGCGCGGGCGGCGCGCTCGATCAAAGGGAATGCGACCTGCTATTTTCACGCGCAAAACCAGGCGGCGGCGGTGTGCGACGATTGCGGGCGCTACGTGTGCGCGGTGTGCGAGGTGCCGGGCGACGAGGGGCGGCGGCTGTGCCCGCCGTGTGTGTCGGCGGGACGGAAGAAAGTGGTGCAAAAGGCGGACGAGATCGTGACCTACGACACCATCGCGAGGGGGCTGGCGACGTATCCGCTCCTCCTGTGGCCCTTTACGGCGCTGACCGCTCCGGCGGCGCTGGTCATGGTGTGCTACGGCTGGAAAAAGCCGCGAAGCCTGGTGCGGCCGGGATCGGGCAGTTTCATCGTCGCGACGATTTTTGCCACGGTGCAAATCGCCGGCTGGATAGGCTTTGGTCTGACGGTGTGGCTGGGCGGGCGGAAATGATCCGGCAACCTTTGTATCCATGGCGCGCGCACCCAAAATTTATCGGAAACTGATCGGCCGACGCGGCGGGATCGGCTCGCTGGTCACCCTGTGGATCGCGGCGGATCATGTGCTGCTGGTGGAGGCGAATCTGTTCACCGAGCGGTATCAACGCATGTGGTTTCAGGATATCCACGGGTTTTTCGAGCGGCCGAGCCGCGAGGCGGAGTTGGTGATCTGGATCAGTCTGGGGTTTTTTGTGGCGGGCCTGGGACTGGCCGTGTTCGGAGGCGGGGGGGCAGGGGTTCTGGATGCGGTGGGTTGGGTGGTCGCGATTACAAGCGGAGTGACTTTGATCTATGGGGTGTTTTTTGCGCGGCAGTGCCACTTCCACGCGGTCTCGGCGGTGCAGTGCTCAGAGTGGGCGAACGTGGCGCGGCGGAGGCAGGCGCGGAAGGTGATCGCGCGGCTGGAGCCGTTGATCCGCGCGGCGCAGGCGGACGCGGCGACCGCGCTTCACACCGAAATGCCGCCTTTGCCGCCGGGCTTCGCGGTATCCACGGAAGTCACGGAAGCATGACGAGCGACGCGTTTATCCCGCCGCGTCCGCCCGCGTCGCCCGCGCCGCCGCCGTCCGGGCCGGGAGGGGCGGACCCGCCGCGCCGGCCGGCGCCGAGACGACGGTGCGCGCGGCACGAGGAGCGCGAGGCGGTGGCGCGCTGCGTGGCGTGCGCGGGCGGATTTTGCCGGGAGTGCATCACGGAGCACGAAGACCGGCTGTATTGCGGGCCGTGTTTCGCGCGGGTGGTGGAGTCGCGGCGGCGCGCGGCGGGCGGGGCGCGCACGGATTGGCGTCGCTGGCGCGGGGCGGCGGCGACGGCGGGCTCGCTGCTGTGCCTGCTGGCGGGATTTTACCTGCTGGGGCGGGTGTTGGCGGCGATCCCGCCGGATTTCCATGACGGCACGGTCTGGAAAAAGGAGTTCGCGCGGTGAAAAAGGTCTCGAAGCGGCCGGATGCGCCGGGGGCGGTCGAGTTGGTGGAGGAGGCGGTGCATTTGCTGCGCGCCGCGCCGGTCTCGGCCTGGTTGATCTACCTGGCGGGCGCGGTGCCGTGGGTGCTCGGGCTCGGGCAATTCTGGGCGACGGCGAGCTGGTTTCTCCCGTCGTCGGCGGAGCTGCTCTGGGGCGCGGCGGGCTTGGTGGCGCTGTATCTCTGGCTCAAGATCGCGCAGGCGGAATTTTGCGCGCGGCTGCGGACGGCGCGCCTGGGCGGGGTGGCGGAGCGGGCGGGCTGGCGGGGGTTGAGGCGCACGGCGGCGCGGCAGGCGCGGACGCAGGGCTGGGCGGTGGCGGTGCTGCCGCCGGCGGCGCTGCTCGCCGTGCCGGCGGGGGTGGCGTGGATGTATTTTGAAAACATTACGGCGCTGGCGGGCTCGCCCGACGCGGGCGGCGAAAGCCTGGAGCGGCGGGCGCGGCGCGAGGCGCTGCGTTGGCCGGGGCCGGCGCACGTGGCGTTGGTTTTGTTCACGGGGCTGTGGCTGGCGTCGTGGCTGAACGTGGCGGGAGTGTTTTACGTGCTGCCGTGGCTGGCGCGCACCTTGCTCGGGCTGGACACGATCTTCGGGCTGAGCGGGTGGGCGGTTTTCAACAGCACGTTCCTCGCGTTGGTGACGATCCTCACCTGGCTGGCGGTGGATCCGCTGGTGAAGGCGTACCATGTGCTGCGCACGTTTTACGGCGAGGCGCGGCTGACCGGGGAGGATTTGCGACTGGAGCTGCGGCGGCCTGCGCGGGCGGGTGGCGCGGGACGGACGGGCCTGGCGGGGCGGGTGGCGCTGGCCGGCATTTTGTGGCTGGGCGGGGTGGGTGCGGGCGAGGGCGGGCGGGCGCGGGCGGACGGTGTCGGGGCGGTGGAGGCGACGAGCGCGCGGGAGGTGGACGACGCGCTCGACGCGGCGCTGCGCGACCGGGATTTTCGGTGGAGCTTGCAGCCTCTGCCGAAGATCGAGGAGGCGGGCGCGAAGGAGGGGGCGATCAAGGCCTTCGTGCGCCAAGGCCTCGAACTATTGGCGGAGATGCTGCGCGGGGTGGGTGAGCTGTGGAACGATTTTACCGAATGGCTCGACGGGCTGTTCAAGGACAAGGAGAACAAACCGAAGCGGGAGTTGAAAAAACCGGAGCCGAGCGGAGATCTCGGGGCGATCGCGCGGGTGATGCTCTACGGATTGCTCGGGCTGTGTTTGCTGGCGCTGGGTTGGCTGGTGTGGACGGGCTGGAAACAGCGGCGGCCCGCGCCTCGCGCGCTGGCGGCATCGGCGGCGGCGGCGCTGCCGCCGGACCTGAACGACGAGAAACTGGAGGCGTCGCGGCTGCCGCCGAACGAGTGGCTGGAGCTGGCGCGCAGCCAGTTGGCGCGCGGCGAGTGGCGGCTGGCCTTGCGGGCTCTTTATCTCGCGTCGCTGGCGAGCCTGGGGGCGCGGGGGCTGGTGACGCTCACGCGGGCCAAGACCAATCTCGACTACGAGCGCGAGCTCGGACGGCGGGCGGCGGGGCGGAGCGAGGTCGTGGCGGGATTTCGCGCGCGGCGGCTGGCCTTTGAATGCGTGTGGTATGGGCGCGCGGTGGCCGAGGAAACGCAGGTGCGGGCGTGGCTGGGCGAGCTCGAGCGCGAGGAGGGCGGCGCGTCATGAAACGCGGGGGCTTATTTATGGTGCTCGGCGTGGCGGCGCTGGCGTTTGTTTTGGTCTGGGGCGTGGCGGCGCTCTATCGGCTGAGGGTCGCGCGCGGGGACGTGTTTCCCGAGTATTCGAGCCTGCGGGCGGATCCGCTGGGCACGCGGGCGCTGCACGACGCGGCGGGGCTGCTGGCGGGGCGCGAGAGCGTGCGGTGGCTGCGCCCGCTGCGACGGCTGGAGGCGGGCGCGGGGGACGTGGTGGTGGTGGCGGGTGCGGACCGCCGGCGGCGGGGCGGGATGAGCACGGAGGACTGGGCGGCGCTGGACCGCGCGGTCAGCAAGGGGGCGCGCGTGGTGGTGGCGTGGCGGGCGGAGGCGTCGCGGTCGGACGATTTTGCGCGGGCGCGGGAAATCCTGGCGGAGCCTTGGGCGGAGGGACGGTCGGAGGAGGAATTGGCCGAGGCGGCGAGCGAGCGGGGCGAGCCGCCGGACGCAATAGATGCCGACGAGGAGGCGGACGAGCGCGACGCGGGCGGGGAGAAGAAGGCGGCGAAGAAAACTCGCGCGGAGAAAGACGCCGAGGCGGCGAAGGCGGAGGAGGCGCGGCGTTCGCCGGCGCCGCCCTCGCGGATCGCGTCGGAGCGGGAGCGACGGTGGGGCTATCGGCTGATGCGGCGCGAGCTGGTGGATCGGGTGGACGAGGACGACGCGCGGCGTGGCGAGGGCGCGCCGGACGCGTGGCCGGCGACTCTGGCGCGGTGGAGATCGGATCTGTATTTCCTGCCTCGCGAGGGCGAGGGGTGGCGTGTGCTGTATCGGCGCGGGTCGGAGCCGGTGTTGATGGAGCGGGTGCGCGGGGCGGGCGCGGTGCTGTTGCTCGCGGATAGCTTTGTGCTGAGCAACGAGGCGGTGCAGCGCGAGCGAGCGACGCCGGTGCTGGCGGCGGTGTTGGGCGACGCGAGGCGGGTGGTTTTTGTGGAGTCGCACCTCGGCCTGAAGACCGACACCGGCGTGGCGGTGCTGGCGCGCCGCTACGGGCTGGGTAGCGCTGCCTTCACGGCGCTGGTGTTGGCGGCGCTGTGGATCTGGCGGCGGGCGGCCCCGCTCGCGCCGATCATCCCGGAAGACGCGGAGGTGCGGCTGACGCTGGCGCCGACGGCGGGGCTGGAGGCGCTGCTGCGGCGGGCGGTGGCGCCGAATAAACTTTTCGCCGCCTGCCTGGAGGCGTGGCGGCCGGGGGCGACGCCGAACGATCAGAGCCGGATCGCGGCGGAGCCGGCGGCGGCGGGCATCGAGGCGGGTGTCGAGCCGGTGGCGGCCTACAACGCGGCGACGCGCACGCTTTCCCGGAAAAAACTTTCATGAACGCCGACATCCGATCCGCCACACAGTGTCTCGACGCGGCCCGCGCCGAGATCGCCAAGGTCATCATCGGGCAAGACGCCGTGATCGAGCTCGCGCTCGTCACGCTGCTCACCCGCCAGCACGCGCTCATCGAGGGCGTGCCGGGCGTCGCCAAAACCCTGCTCGTGCGCACGCTGGCGCACGTGCTCGGGGTGCCGTCGGGGCGGGTGCAATTCACGCCCGACCTGATGCCGGCGGATATCACGGGCACGAACGTGTTTAACCTGCAGGCGAACACCTTCACGCTCGTGCGCGGGCCGGTGTTCACGAGTTTCCTGCTCGCGGACGAGATCAACCGCGCGCCGGCCAAGACGCAGGCGGCGCTGCTCCAGGCGATGCAGGAACGCGTGGTGACGATCGACCGCGAGACGCACGCGCTCGACGAGTCGTTCACGGTCTTCGCCACGCAGAATCCGGCGGACTCCGAGGGCACGTATCCGCTGCCCGAGGCGCAGAAGGACCGCTTCATGGTGAAGATCCGGATGGAGGCGCCGGCGCGGGACGAGGAGATGGAGCTCGCGCGGCGCATGCTCTCGGGCGAGAGCCCGGAAAAACGCCTCGCGGGCGGCGCGGTGCGGCCGGTGCTCGGGGTGGGGGAGCTCGCGCGGCTGCGCGCGACGCTGGAGCAGGTGATGCTGCGCGAGGAGCTGGCGGCCTATGCGGTGGATCTGGTGCGGGCGACGCGCACGCATGAGAGCGTGCTGGCGGGGGCGGGCCCGCGCGCGACGCAGGCGCTGCTGCTCGGGGCGCGGGCGCGGGCGGCGATCGCGGGGCGGGATTTCGCCACGCCGGACGATGTGCGCGGCCTGGCGACGGCGGTGCTGGCGCACCGCATCGTGCTGCGCCCGGAGTTCGAAATCGAGGGCGTGACGGTGGAGGAGGTTTTGGCGCGCATCCTGGAACAGGTGGCGGTGCCGCGTTAGGCCTCGGGGCCGATGCTGCGCGGATGTATTTTATGGAGATCAAGGCACAGTCGCAAAAGGGCGCGGAAGGCGCGGAAGGCGCAAAAATCGAGGCGCGTGCCCCGGCGCGCGATTCGGGCGGGCGCGCCCAGGCTGTGCCCGGACGGCGGCTGATCGCGTGGGTGGCGGGTATGCTCGGGCTGGCGGCGGTGGCGGGGCCGCTGCCGGAGCTGGGGGCGATCTGGTTGCTGGCGGCGGGTGGGCTGGGGCTGGTCGTGATCGTGGATCTGGCGCGCGGACTGGGCGGGGACAATTGGCCGCGGGTGCAGGCGCCGGCGGTGGTGCGGCTGACGAAGGACCGGCCCGGCACGCTGCCGCTCACCTTTGCGGGGCTCGACGGGCGGGGCGGCGGCGCGCGGGTGGCGCTGGCGGCGCCGACGACTTTCGAGGTGGAGGAGGCGGAGCGCGAGGTGGTGTTCCCGGCGGAGGCGGCGCGGGCGTCGGGGGCGTGGCGGATCACGCCGCGGCGGCGCGGGCGCTTCGCGGGGTTGCTGGCGTGTCTGGCGCGGCCGAGCCCGTGGGGGTTTTGGGAGCTGCGGCGCAGGGTGATTCTGGATACGGAGATCCGGGTGATGCCGAATCTGCTGGCGGAGCGGCGCGCGTTGACGGCGTTGTTCCTTGATCGCGGGCCCTGGGGCATGCGGGCGCGGCGACAGGTGGGGCGGGGG
>JBBRHC010000199.1:0-7281 GCA_038223295.1 Opitutales bacterium | reverse complement strand
GTGAGCAGGAGGCGCTTCATGGCGGGTGGAGGGGGGAAGGGGCGAAAGGACGAGGGGCGATGCAGGCGGGGTTGTTGTTGATGCTAAGATGTGGGCGCGCGCGGGGTGGATTTGGCGGCTTTGGCGGCGGGGCGGGGCCTGGCGGGGCGTTTGCCGCCGGGGGTGCGGGAGACGGGGATTTTGGCGGAGGCGCGGACGGAGGAGGGGCGCGGGGCGAGGCCGGGCTGGGCGAAGAGGGACTCGATCTGGGCGGGGGAGAGTTGTTTGCCGGCGCGCAGCGGGATGCCGCGCAGGGGGAAGGCGCCGATCTGGTAGCGTTTGAGGCGTTTCACGGGGTGGCCGAGGGCGAGGAAGAGGAGGCGGATCTCGCGCTTCTTGCCGTGGTGCATGTGGACGTCTATGGACGTGGCGAGGCCGCCGGAGTTGGGGTTGATGAGGTTGGCGTATTCCACCTTCAGGCGTTCGCCCTCGACGGTGATGCCGGTGAGCAGGCGGGGGATGCGGTCGCGGCTGATGCCGGCATCGAGCACGACCAGGTAGCGTTTGGTGACGAGGTTGCTCGGGTGGGTGAGGCGCTGCGCGAGATCGCCGTCGGTGGTGAGGATGACGAGGCCCTCGGAGTCTTTGTCGAGGCGGCCGGCGGTGAAGAAGCGGTATTTGGCGAGCTCGCGGGGGAGGAGATTGAAGACGGTGTCGGGGTTGTGCGGATCGTCGTTGGAGCAGATGAGGCCGCGGGGTTTGTGGACGGCGAGGGTGATCTTGGGCTGGACGGCGGAGCGGACCTGGCTGCCGTCGACGGTGACTTTGTCGGCCTCGGGGTCGATTTTCTGGCCGATGGTGGCGACCTTGCCATTCACCCATACCTCGCCTTGGGCGATGAGTTGTTCGGCGGCGCGGCGGGAACAGATGCCGGCATCGGCGAGGAACTTTTGCAGGCGTACGGCGGAGTCGGGCATGGGCGGGGCAGTTGGCGGGAAAGCGGGGGGCGAAGCAAGCGCGGGCATGGGGCGTCGCCGAGGAAAGTAAGGGCTTGCGCGGGCGCGGCGCGTGCTTGACTTGTTGCCTTTATGTCCGTTCCCGCCGCCCCTTCCCATTACACCAAGGATAACCCGTTCCCGGCCCGCATCACCGAGAACCGCCTGCTAAACAAGCCCGGCTCCGCCAAGGAAACGCGCCACTTCATCGTCTCCCTCCAAGGCAGCGATCTCTCGTATAAAGCCGGTGACTCGCTCGGGGTTTTCCCGGCCAACCGTCCGGCCGAGGTGGGCGATATCCTGGAGCTGATCGGCGCGACCGGCGACGAACTCGTCTCGCCCGCGATGCTAAAGTTGGCGGCACCGATCACGCTGCACGAGGCGCTTACCCATTGTCTGGCGCTCTCCAGCCCGACCACGAAGATCATCAACACGCTCTTCGCCAAGGCCACGGAGGTGGGCGAGAAGGCCCGGCTGGAGGCGCTGCTGAAGCCCGAGGCGAAGGACGAACTCACCGGATTCCTCGACGAGCGCGAATACATCGACCTGCTGGCGGAGTTCCCGAGCGCGAAGCTGTCCCCGCAGGAGCTGGTGGATCACCTGCGCAAGCTGATGCCGCGGCTGTACTCGATCGCGTCGTCGGCCAAGGTGTTTCCCGCGGAGATCCATCTGACGGTGGCGGTGGTGCGCTACACCACGAATCAACGCGAACGCCACGGGGTGTGCTCGACCTTCCTGGCGGACCGCGCGCGGGTGGGCGAGACGCCGACACCGGTGTTTGTCTCGAACTCGCATTTCGGGCCGCCCGAGGATGGCGCGAAGGACGCGATCATGGTCGGGCCGGGCACGGGCATCGCGCCGTTCCGGGCCTTCCTCCAAGACCGCGTGGCGTCGGGCGCGACAGGTCGCAACTGGGTGTTTTTCGGCGATCAAAAGTGCGCCACGGATTACCTTTATCAGGAGGAGTGGGAAAAGTATCTGGCCGACGGCAAACTCGCCCAGCTCGATCTGGCGTGGTCGCGCGATCAGGGCGTGAAGGTCTACGTGCAGGACAAGATGCGCGCGGGCGCGGCCGAGCTCTGGGCCTGGGTGTCGGGCGGCGGTTACTTCTTCGTGTGCGGCGACGCCAAGCGCATGGCCAAGGACGTGGACCAGGCCTTGCATGACATCATCGCCGAGCAGGGCAAAATGAGCATCGAGGAGGCGCAGGCCTACGTGAAACAGATGAAGAAAGACAAACGCTACCAACGGGATGTGTACTGAGCGCGGAGCGCTCGATTTAAGCTTTATGATTTGAGGTCGATGATTGGGCGCGCTCCGCGCGTGTCTCGATTTGAGATCAGGCTTCCAATCATAAATCATCCATCATAAATCATAAATAACGCTTCCCCATGAATTTCACCAACAGAACCGCCCTCGTGACCGGTGCCGGACGCGGCATCGGCAAGGCCATCGCCGAGACGCTCGCCGCGCGGGGCGTCACCGTCATTTGTGTTTCCAAATCCGCCGAGTCTTGCGGCGCGGTGGCGGCGGCGATCACCGCCTCGGGTGGCAAGGCGGTGGCCCGCGCGGTCGATGTGGCCGACGGGGTCGCGGTGGCGGCGGCGGCCGAGACCTTGCTCAAGGAGTTTGGCAAGATCGACATTCTCGTGAACAACGCCGGCATCACCCGCGACGGGTTGCTGGCGCGCATGAGCGACGACGATTGGAACAGCGTGATCCAGACCAACCTCACGAGCTGCTTTTACTGGACCAAGGCGATCGGCTGGCCGATGTGCCGCGCGCGTTTCGGACGCATCGTGAACATTTCGTCCGTGACGGGCATCATGGGCAACGCGGGCCAGGCGAACTACGCCGCGGCCAAGGCGGGCATGATCGGGTTTACGAAGGCGACGGCCAAGGAATTCGCCAAGCGCGGCGTGACGGTGAACGTGGTCGCGCCCGGCTTCATCAAGACCGACATGACGGCCGAGCTGAGCGAGGAAGTGCAGAAGGGCGCGAGCGCGCTGATCCCGATGCAACGTTTCGGCGAAGCGGCGGAAGTCGCGCATGCGGTGGCTTTCCTTTGCGCCGACGAGGCTTCCTACGTCACGGGGCAGGTTTTTGCCGTTGACGGTGGCATGGCGATGTGAGCCCTTCACCCAAGAATCTTCCCACCCAATATGGCCGACCAAAAAACCATCGAACAGCGCGTTAAAGAGATCATCGTGAATCAGCTCAATGTGAATGAGGAGCAGATCACGCCCACCGCGTCCTTTTTGGACGATCTTGGCGCCGACTCGCTCGACACCGTCGAGCTGATCATGGCCTTCGAGGAAGAGTTCAAGGACGAGATCAAGGGCGAGATCCCCGAGGCCGACGCCGAGAAGCTCAAGACCGTAGGTCAGGTCGTCGAGTACATCAAAATCAAGTCGGGCGCGGCTGCTTAAGCGGTGCGAACGAGATAGGTGTTAAATTTAGTTTTCAGTAAAAACCCGCTCCGAGATGGAGCGGGTTTTTTGTGCACGGTGATCTGCGGTGCGGCGAAAAAGGGGACTTAGAACCGGCTGGAAGCCGGCGTTCCCCGGTTTAGGAGTGTGGCTGATATCCGGAAACACATCACGTTTTCGCGTCAATAAAGCGGTGAAGGATTTTTAGTTACAGCGGACACAGCGTTCCGACACAGGGAACATGAGAGCCGGTCCAGGATAAACATCAGGACTGTATTCCCTCCGTTACCTCTTTGTGTGCGACCATGAGACTAACGTCCATAACAGTGACTCCGCCAGGGGTGATCGCAGCGAACGCGGAGCACCGAGTCGCTGCTCTCCGCTACCCTTTCCGCGTTCCGGCTCGGCTCTGCGGCCAAATCTGAAACATCAGGCGTAGCAGCCTATTACGTGCAAACTCGGCGCGGCCAACGGTCGCGCCTTCATCCATCACCCCGAGGATTCGGGGCGATTGGGTGGGGCTACTGGGCCTGTTTGGCTACTTTGTATTCCTTGGGTTTCTCGCCCGCGGGCAGGGCGAGGAGATCGTAGTCGCGTGCACCGGTGATGACGACCTCGGCAAACTGGCCGACGGGCAAGGTGCGGGGCACGTAGACGCGGCCGTCGATGTCGGGGGCGTCGGCCTCGCCCCGGGCGACGCCTGGCTCCTCGACCAGGACACGGAGGGTTTTGCCCACGAAGGCCTGCCCGACCTCGGTGGCGATTTCGCGCTGGAGCGACATGGTCTCGTGGTAGCGGGCGTCTTTTAGTTTCGGGGTGAGCTGCTCGTCCATCTTGGCCGCCTTGGTGCCTTGTTCTTGGGAGTAGCGGAAAACGCCAAGGCGTTCGAATTTGGTGTCGCGGATGAAAGCGCAGAGCTCGGCGACGTCGGCGGCGGTCTCGCCGGGGAAACCGACGATGAAGGTGGTGCGGACGGCGATGCCGGGGATGCCGGCGCGGATGCGGGTGATGAGGTCGCGGATGTATTGGCTGTTGGTCTCGCGCTGCATGCGGCCGAGCATGTGGTCGCTGATGTGCTGGAGGGGGATGTCGATGTAGCGGGCGACCTTAGGGCACTCGGCGATGGTCTTGATCAGTTCGTCGGACCAGTGGGCGGGGTGGGTGTAGAGGAGGCGGATCCAGAAGTCGCCGGGGATGGCGTTGAGCTCGCGCAGCAGGGTGGTGAGGGCGGTGCCGCGCGAGGAATCGACGGGGGAGCGCGGGTTGGGCCGCTGTTCCCACGTATCCATGCCGAAGTAGGTGGTGTCTTGGGAGATGAGATTGATTTCTTTCACGCCCTCGGTGACGAGCTGGCGGGCCTCGGCGACGACGCTCTCGACCGTGCGGGAACGGTGGCGACCGCGGATCTGGGGGATGATGCAGAAGGCGCAGGGGTGGTTGCAGCCCTCGGCGATCTTGATGTAGGCGAAGTGCTTGGGCGTGAGGCGGAAACGCGGGGTGTCGTAGTCGGGGATGTAGGTGCTGCGGCCCTCGATGTAGTTTTGCGGGGCGGCGCCTTTGGGGCGCACGAAGCCGGTGAGTTCCTCGATGATGGGTCCGACGCGGGTGATCTGGTCGAGGCCGATGAAGGCATCGACCTCGGGAATCTCTTTGGGTAACTCCTTGGAGAAGCGCTGGGACATGCAGCCGGCGACGATGAGCTTTTGCCCGGCGCGGCGCTTTTTCATGCCGCGGGCCTCGTGGGCCTCGAGGATGTGGTTGATGGACTCCTCTTTGGAGGAGTCGATGAACGAGCAGGTGTTGACGATGACGACGTCGGCCTGGTCTTGGTCGGGGACGACTACCATGCCAGCTTGGTGGAGGTGGCCGACCATGATTTCGCTATCGACGAGATTTTTGGCGCAACCGAGGGAAACGAGGGAGACTTTGACCGGGCTCATGGAGGGCGGGTGACGGCGGGGAGGCGGGCGCGGAGGCGGGAGGAGTGGAAAACGAAAAACCGCGGCTCTCGAGAGGGCCGCGGTTTTTAGAAAGCGTCGGAGTGCTTACTTCTTCGCCTTGGCGGGCTTTTTGGCGACCACCTTGGCGGCCTCCTTCTTACGCTTTAAGTAGGCGAGACGACGCTTCTTTTTGATACCCTTGTTGTATTGTTGGCCCATGGTGAGATTTGGTTAAAGGATCACAATCGCGAGGGGCGGTGGGCGGAGTCAAGCGAGGGGTTTGGATTTCGGTGGGTCGGGTGGCGGACGAAGTGAAGGCGGGTGTCGGGGCGTGCCGAAATGGCGCAGTGTGGCTTGACCTGTTGACGGACGGCGGCGTGATTCGCGGGACCATGATGCCGAGCGTTTTGATCGTCGATGACGAGAAGCACACCCGCGACGGGCTGCGGCAGGCGCTGGAGGACGATTACGACGTGTCGGTGGCGGCGAACGCGGACGAGGCGTTCAATTTGTTGGATGCGCAGCCGTTTGACGCGGTGCTGACCGATCTGCGTATGCCGGGGAAATCCGGGCTCAAGGTGATCGACAAGGCGCTGGCCCTGCCGCACCGCCCGGCGGTGATCATGATGACGGCGTATGGAAATGTGGATACGGCGGTCGAGGCCATGAAGCGCGGGGCGGTGGATTTCCTGACCAAGCCGGTGAACTTGGAGCGGTTGGAGGTGCTGTTGCAGCGCGCGCTGAAAACGAAGACGCTGGAGGTGGAGGTGAAGCAGTTGCACGAGCGGCTGGACGAAAAATTCAGCTTTGAGGGTATCGTCGGCCACTCGGCGCCGCTGGCGGATTTGATCGCGAAGGTGCGGCTGGTGGCGCCGGCAAAGGCGACGATTTTGGTCGAGGGCGAGAGCGGCACGGGCAAGGAGCTGATCGCGCAGGCGCTGCACCAGGCGAGCGCGCGGGCGCGGGGGGCCTTTGTGGCGGTGCATTGCGCGGCGCTCTCCGAGAATCTGTTGGAGAGCGAGTTGTTCGGTCACGAGCGCGGGGCCTTCACGGGGGCGGTGGAGCGGCGGGTGGGGCGCTTCGAATCGGCGGACGGGGGCACGCTGTTCCTCGACGAGATCGGGGAGATCACGGCGAGCACGCAGGTGAAGTTGCTGCGGTTTTTGGAGACGCGGGCGATCGAGCGGGTGGGCGGCTCGAAACCCATCCAGCTCGACGTGCGGCTGGTGGCGGCGACGAACCGGAATCTGGAGCGGATGGTGGCGGAGGGGAAATTTCGCGAGGACCTGTTTTTCCGCCTCAACGTGGTGCGGCTGGTGATGCCGCCGCTGCGGGAGCGGCCGGATGACATACCGTTGTTGCTCGCGCATTATTTGAAGTTTTTCGCCAGGGAGAACGGGACGCCCGCGCCGCAGTTGGAGACGGGGGCGCTGCGCACGCTGTGCGCGTATCGCTGGCCGGGTAACATCCGGGAGTTGCGCAATTTTTGTGAGAACGCGGTGGTGCTGCACCGAGGCGGCAAATTGACGGAATACGACCTCGATCCGAGGTATCGCGGCGCGGGGGCGAGCTATGCGCTGGCGGGAGGAGGAGGGGGGGCAAGCGGCGTGGGCGGAATGACTGCGGGCGGCTCGGGAAGTGGGGGCGCGGGCGGGGCGTCGGCGTCGGGCTTGCCGGTGTCGGCGCTGCCGGGGCCGGAGGGGGCGTCGTTATCGGTAGAGGAGAACGAGAAACGGCTCTTGCGGGAGGCGTTGCTCAAGGCGCGGGGGAATCGCACTAAGGCGGCGCAGTTGATGGGGGTCAGCCGGCGCACGCTGCATCGCAAAATCGCGCAGTGGCCGGAGCTGGATACGGTGGATTGAGGAGCGGCCGGCGGGCGGGCGGGAAGGAAATTGTCGGGCGGGTCGCCGCATCCCGCCGCGCGGGAAAACGAAAAAC
>JBBRHC010000198.1:0-7284 GCA_038223295.1 Opitutales bacterium | reverse complement strand
GGGGGTGGGGTTGGGGTGGGGGGGGGGCGCGCTTTTCGACATTCGGTTGGGGGGGGGGGGCTGGGGGGGCGGGGGGGGGGGCGTCGGGATGGTCGTGCTCGTCGTCGTAATCAGGCTCGCGGTCGGGCGGCGAGGGCGGGGTGCGGTCGTTCATGTTGGGTGTTGTCCTTTGTTTCGGGTTGGACGGGGCACCTGGGTGCATGAGGTGAGGCGCAGGAAATTCCGGTCGGGAGGTCGGGGTCGCGGGATAGGTTCAGTTTCACGTGAAATCCTTTCTGAAGCGGTAGACGCTCTGGACGAGTCCTTGCAGCAAACAACAACTGAGCACGAAGGAGCCACCGTAGCTGATGAAGGGAAGCGGTATGCCCGTGATGGGCACGAGGCCGATCGTCATCGCGATGTTCACGAACACATGCACCGCGAACAGGACCGTGACCCCGACGGCAAGCAGAGTGCCGAAGCGGTCGCGGGCGAGTCCGGCGACGCGGATGCCGTTGATCAAGACGATGCTAAAAAGACCTAGTACGGTGAGACTTCCCAAAAATCCCTTCTCCTCGGCGATGACGGAGAAGATAAAATCGTTGTGCGCCACGGCGCGCGGCAGGTAGCCGAGCTGCGCCTGGGTGCCCTCGGTCCAGCCCTTGCCGACGAGGCCTCCGCTGCCGACCGAGATGAGCGACTGGCGCAGATTCCAGCCTATGCCCATGGGGTCGATTTTGTCCGGCGCGACGAAGCTGATGATGCGGTTGCGCTGATAATCCTTCAGCGGCACCCACGACACGGCCTCGTATTTGCCGCGGTCGTTCAGATAGGACAACTTGTTGTCGTCGATGAACTTCATGTAGCCGCTCATATCCCACGCGATCACGCCCACCAAGACGAGGAACGCGCCGAGCGCACCCGTAAAAAAGCGGGTCGAAAGGCGCGAAACGTAGAGCATGGAGAACACCATCGGGGGCAGCACTATCGCCGACTTCAAATCGGGCTGGAGCAAGATGAGGAACATGGGCACCCCTGCCGCAAGCGCCAACTTCCCCAAGGTGCCGAGGGATTGATGGATGGAGCCGAGCCGTGCGCCAACCAGGAGCGAGGCGGTTGCAAAAAGCACCGCCGCCTTGGCCGGCTCGCTCGGTTGCAGCGCGAAAAACCCGAGGTCGAGCCAGCGTTGCGCGCCGTAGCGCTCATTGCCCACGCCGGGCAGGAGCACGAGGATAAGCAGCGCCAGGCAAGCGAGATAAAACCAGTGCCAGACGCTGAGCCAGATGCGATAGTCGACCAGGGAGACGCCCACGTACACGACCGTGCCGGCGCCGAGCCAGACGAGTTGGTTGATCCAGTTGGCGAGCGGGGTGGAGAACTGGGCGGAGTAGATGAAGGCGACGCCGATGCCGCTCAGGGCTAGCAGCGCGAGCGGCGTCCACGGGTCCCAGCGCGAGCGCGTGGTGGTTTTGAAGACACTGAGGTAGTCGCTGGCGCGGCTCTGCATGGGTGGGCGGAAGGTCTCGCCGACGCGACGTCGGCGCAAGCGCGGCGACGCGTCGGGGGCGGTTATGGGGCGGGGTGCCGCGTGTAGGGCGAGGTCGCTCAGCCGATCCACGCCAGGCCGATGCGCAGCCACAGCGGTACCACGAACAGGCCTATCGCCGTGGTGCCGAGCACGACCTGCACGGCAGTCAGGGGGCGGCCGCCGTGATGCTTGGCGATGACGATGGGCAGGATGCCCGCCGGCATGGCCGCTTGCACCACAAGGACTTGCCGAAGTTCGCGGGGTAGGGGCAAAAACACCGCCGCCGCCAGCATCGCGAGCGGGATGAGGCCCAGCCGCAACGCGCAGGCCAGCGGGGTGACCCGGCGGTCGACCAAGGCGCGCGGCGCGGCGAAATACTCCACCAGCGTGGCGCCGATGACGAGCAACCCGAGCGCCACCGCGCATCCGCCGAGCATGTGGATGGCCTGGCGCGCCACGGTGGGCAGCCACGCGCCGCCGCCGGTGAGGTTGAGTGTCACCGCGAGGATCAAGGCGTAGACGGGCGGATTGAGAATGCGTCGCCAACCGCCGGCGCGGAGCGACACGCCGGTCAGCAACAGGATGCCCACCGTCCAGATCGCCGCCTCGCAGCCGACATTGAAGACGAATAAAACGCCCAGGGTCTCGCGTCCGAAGAGCTTTTCCACCAGCGGGATGGCCATGTAGCCGTAGTTGAAGATTCCCACGCTGAAGGCGAACGTGCGCAGGCCCGCGCCGACCTCGAACCCGGCGCGTTTTGCCACCGCGTAGGCGAGCAGGATGCCGCCCGCCATGGTGGCGAAACCGAGCAGGGGCGCGGCGAGGAGGTTGCCCGGCGCGCGCAAGGCGTCGTTGCCGAGCACGTTGTCAAAGATCAGGCACGGGTAGAGCAGGTTGACGACGAGCTTGAGCAAACTCTCGTCGGCCTCGGGTTTCAGCCAGCCGACGCGGCGCGCGGCCGCCCCGGCCGCGATGACGGCGAAGATGGGCAACACCAACGCGAGGAGAGACCAGTAACCGGGCAACATGGCGAAAATGCATCACGCGCCGCGCATTCCCCCGTGTCAAAGCCGGCGGAGGAGCGCCGGTGGGCTGCGAGCGTGGCTGCGCCGGAGGATTAGTCGCGGATCACGTTGGCGGAGAACTGGAAAGCGAGGAAACCGAGGAAAAACAGGAGCAGCACCGCGCCGCCGTTGGCCTGGCCGGCCCACGCCAAGGCGAAGGCGCCGAGGGCAAGTAACGCGAGCACGGCGGTGGCTATGCCGAGGATGCGGCGGCCGCGCGGGCCGGGACGCGTCACGGTGGCGGCGACACAGACCGAGAGCATGGCGGCCACGATGACGCCTTGGCGCGCGTCGAAGCTGCGGGAGGCGAACCACCAAGCGCCGGTGGCGGCGATGAGCAGCACGGACGCGCCGTAGTAGTTGGTCGCGCGGCGCTCCTGGGCGGACAACACATGGCGGCCGAAGCGGTCGAGCCGGAGCAGGAGGTTGAACATCGGGACGGCGGTCCACGTGAGGTAGACGAAGGCGTAGAACAGGACGAGCAGCGGCCAGAGCACGAGGCCGAGGGTGGGGTTGGCGGTGGCGAGGTTGCGCACGACGCGCTGGCCGAAAAAGGTGACGAGGAGGAAGGCCCACTGGATGCGCCCGCTCTGGCGACCCATCCACAGGAAGTAGGCGAGCAAGGCGCGGTAGAGCGGGTTGCGGGCCTTGAGCGCCTCGAGCATGCCGTGGCGGGCGGGCTCGAAATCGGGGCGCAGGCGGAGGGCCTCGCGAAAGTGTTCCTGGGCGCGGACGATCTCGCCACCCTGGAGGAGGGTCCAGCCCTGGGTGGAGTGGCTGTAGGCGTCCTCGGGGGCCTGCTCGAGGGTGCGCGCGCCGACGGCGGCGGCCTCGATGGCGCGGCCGAGCTGGCGGAGGGCGGTGGCGCGCAGGTTTTGCGCGAAGGTGTTGGCGGCGTTGAGGCGGAGGGCGGCTTCGCTGTCGGCGAGGGCGCCGGCCCAGTCGCGGAGGGAGAGGCGGATGGAGGCGCGCTGGGCGTGGAAACCGTCGTCGGCGGGATCGAGCAGCAGGGCCTGATCGACGGCGGCGAGGGCGGGTTTGTGGCGGTCGAGCTGGTGCAGGACGTGGGCGAGGATGTGGTGGACGTAGCCGAGATCGGGCGCGGCGGCGACGGCGGCCTGGGCGGGCTCGAGGGCGTCGGCGGGGCGGTTCTGCTCAACGCGGGCGCGGGCGAGGAGGGCGAGGGCGAAGGGATCGCGCGGGTCCTGGGCGAGGGCGTGGCCGACCTCGCGCTCGGCGTCGGCGGGGCGGGATTGCTCCAGGAGGAGCTCGGCGCGGGCGAGGCGGGGTGTCATGGGTTGGTGGATACGCGGGCGGGGACGGGGAAGGAGGCGGGGATGGAGACGGCGGAGGCGGGGACGGAGGCGAAGGCGGAGACGAGGACGGAGACGGAGTTTTTTAACCGCGAAGGGCGCGAAGGGCGCGTAGAATACCGAGGGGGGAGGCGGTGGAGCGAGGCGGGGCTCAGGGTTTGGTGATTTTCAGGTATTCGAGGATGTCGTCGTAGAGGCCGCTTTGGTTGGCGTAGAGGGCGTAGTTGCGGGCTGCCTCGAACCAGTCGCGGGTGGTGGGGCGGTGTTTCTTGGCGGCGTCGAGCAGGTCTCGGGTGGTGAGCGGGGCGAGTTTGCCGGACTTCATGGCGGCGCGGAGTTTTTCCTCCACGGCAAGGTCGACAAGGGCGCGCAGATCGGCGCCGGAAAAGGCGTCGGTTTTTTTGGCGATGGCCTCGGGATCGACGTCAGCGGCGGGTTTGCCCTTGAGGAGGATGCGGAGGATCTCGGTGCGGGCGGTCTGGTCGGGCGGGGCGACGAAGAGGATGCGGTCGAAGCGGCCGGGGCGGCGGAAGGCGGGGTCGAGGTGCCAGGGGGCGTTGGTGGCGGCGAGGATGAGCACGCCCTCGTTGGAGGCCTGCACGCCGTCGAGCTCGTTGAGGAACTGGTTGATGAGGTGGCGGCCGCCGGATTTGAGCATGTCGGTGCGGTTGGCGCCGAGGGCGTCGACC
The DNA here is from genome assembly GCA_038223295.1 of Opitutales bacterium. Lineage (GTDB taxonomy): Bacteria > Verrucomicrobiota > Verrucomicrobiia > Opitutales > Opitutaceae > IMCC26134_A. The sequence goes on along the minus strand of JBBRHC010000198.1, from coordinate 2,711 downwards.
TCGTCGAAGAAGAGCACGCAGGGGCGGTGGGAGCGGGCCTGCTCGAAAAGGGCGTGAAGATTGCGCTCGCTCTGGCCGATCCACATGTCGAGCACGTCGCTGATGCCGACGGCCATGAAGGCGGCGCGGACTTCGCCGGCAGTGGCGCGGGCGAGGTGGGTTTTGCCACAGCCGGGAGGGCCGTAGAGGAGCACGCCGCCGCCGGCTTTTTTGCCGTAGGCGGCGAACATCTCGGGGTGCTGGAGGGGGAGGATGATCTTCATGCGGATCTCCTCTTTCATGCGCTCCATGCCGCCGATGTCGGCGAAGGTGACGCGCGGGCGCTCGACCTCGCCGGGGGCGGAGGCGGGCGGGAGATCGCCGGCGGGGAGGCGCTGGCGGGCGGGCGAGTCGGAGTCGGGCGGGAAGGACGGGTGGTCCTCGTGGTCGCGGGGGGCGGCGTCGGCGTCGGAATCGCGCGGGAAACCGGCGGCGGGGGGCGGGGGCGTGTAGGCGGGCGGGGTGGCGGCGGGTTTCGGGGAGAGCGCGCCGGGGGCGGGCAGATGCGGGGCGAGTTCTTCCTCCAGGTGGGGATCGGAGGCGGCGGGGCGGGCGAAGCGGGCGCGCTGGTAGAGGCGGGCGGCGAGGCGGGGTTCGCCGGCTTTCAGGGCGAGGCGGGCGTGGAGGAGGAGGGCGCGGCCGGGTGCCTCGGGCGGGGCGGTGAGGGCCTCGACGATGACAAGGGCGGCGGAGTGTTTGCCCAAGTGGAAAAAGGCGTGGGCGAGGCCGAGCTTGGCGTCGGCGTCCTGAGGCGCGAGGGCGAGGGCGCGTTTGAAGAGCGCCTCGGCCTCGGTGAAGCCGCCGAGCCCGAGCACGTGGGTGGCGACGTGGTGGAGGAGGGGAGCGTTGTCGGGACTGAGGCGGAGCGCGTCGCGGAGGGCGGCGGGCACGAGTTCCGAGGCGAGCGGGTCTTCGGCGGACATGGGATGCAACCAAGCGTGGGGCGCGGCGGCGAGTCGAGCGGAAGTGGGCCGGGGCGTGCGGCGCACGGCTCCAGAAAAACGGCTTGCCATCCTGTCTGTATTAGTTCAGCTAGGACGCTGTGCTGCCGTTTTCCATTCAACTCAAACCCGGGGTGCCGTTGACGCAGCAGATCCTTCATGCGGTGCAAAGGGCGGTGGTGAACGGGCAATGGACGGTCGGGGCCAAGTTTCCCTCGGTGCGCCAGCTCAGCCAGGAGCTGGGGATCAACCCAAACACGGCGCACAAGGTCGTCGCGACCTTGGTGACCGAAGGGGTGCTCGTGACCACCCCGGCGGTGGGCAGCGTGGTGGCGGCGCCGGCGGCGGGCGGGCGGCGCGAGCGGGCGGATCTGCTCGGGAGCGAACTGGAGCGGCTGTTGGTGGAGGCGAGGAAACTCGGGCTGGAGCTGGACGACGTGCAGGCGGCGGTGGCGGCGCACTGGAAAAAACTTATCCCCCCCAACCACTTATGAACGTAATCGAAACACGAGGACTCACGCGGCGTTTTGGCGACACCGACGCGGTGAGCGCTCTGGATCTGGCCATCCCCGCCGGGAGTGTGTGTGCGCGCTGCCCGGGCCGAATGGCGCGGGCAAGACGACGACGCTCAAGATGCTCATGAATTTCGTGACTCCGACCACCGGGACGGCGCGGGTGCTGGGGGTGGATTCGCGGCGGCTGGGCTTGGCGGAAAAGGAGCGCATCGGCTATGTGTCGGAGAATCAGGCGCTGCCGGACTGGATGACGGTGAAGGAGTTTCTGGGATTTTGCCGCAAGTTGTATACGAAGTGGGACCGGGACTTGGAGCGGGAGCTGTTGGCGAAATGGGCGCTGCCGGAAGGGCGCAAATTGCGGGAGCTATCGCGCGGCATGCGCATGAAGGCGGCCCTGCTGGCCTCGCTCGCGTATCGACCGGAGCTGTTGATTCTGGATTAGCCTTTTAGCGGGCTGGATCCGGCGGTGCGGGATGATTTGGTGCGCGGTTTGTTCGCGGCGACAGGGGCGGAGGAGGGCTGGACGGTGTTGGTGGCGGGGTATTGGCGGGGATGAAGGGTCGGCCGGAGGGACGGTTCTTTGGCCCGATTCGGGAGGCTTCGCTGGAATTATCGCGAATCTACGTGGGCATGGGCTTGGTGTTTCTGGCCGTGGCCTATGTGGCGTGGTGTTACTCCGGACGCCGACGCGGGACAGCGGTCGGGATGTTGCTGGGCGGACTGATGCTGGCGTGGGCGGTGGTCACGGTGTGGACGTGGGATTATCTAGGCCGGAGCCCGGGGTGGCCAAAGCCGGGGCTGCGCATGAGTTGGGGCCGACCCTGCGTGAACTCGGGAGCGGCACAACAGTTCACTCCGATGGCGGCCAACTACGAGTGGTGGAAATCGGCTTTGATGACCACCGTGTATCGTTGCGGCTTCGGCAGCGTTACGCGGCGGGGGCCATCGCACTCGTGCGGGAGCATGCTTTGCTCGAACCTTACGTGCCCAGGTCCTTGTTGAGACCGGGCATACGAGAGAGGTTGGACGTGTATCGTTGGGAGAATTTAAGCAGTTTTTTCCGATGGTTTTTTCCGGGTGTAATCGAAGTCGGCAGTGCTTGTGCAAATGCACTGCGACGCAGAGGTAAAACGGCCCCTGGGCTAGTTTTGATTCCAGTAGGCATGGAAGGCGCCGCTGGCACGGGTGGTTCGCAGGCAGGCCATGGCATTTAGAT
>JBBRHC010000197.1:0-7291 GCA_038223295.1 Opitutales bacterium | reverse complement strand
CAATGTCACCGGACGCACGATGTCTCTGCACCCGCATGGCAACGCCTCCATCGACGCCGCCCTCGTAGCCATGGGCCAGCGCGCCTGGCTCATCGAGCCGCAGGGCAACTACGGCAACACCCTCACCGGCGACGACGCGGCCGCGCCCCGCTACATCGAGTGCCGCCTAACGAACTTCGCCCGCGAGGTGATGTTCAACCCCAAGACCACCCTCTGGCAAAAATCCTACGACGGTCGCGCCCAGGAGCCCATCTCGCTGCCCGCCAAGTTCCCCATCACGCTGCTCGAAGGCTGCGAGGGCATCGCGGTCGGCCTCACGACCAAGATCCTGCCGCATAATTTCAACGACCTCTGCCGCGCCTCGATCAACCACCTCCACGGCAAAATATTCCGCCTGCGTCCCGATTTCCCCTCCGGCGGCATCGCCGATTTTTCCGCCTACGCCGACGGCGAGCGCGGGGCCAAGGTCAAGGTCCGCGCCAAGATCGAGCAACGCTCGCGCACCCAGTTCGCCATCACCGAGCTGCCCTTCGGCGCCACCACCCTCACGCTCAAGGCCTCCATCGAGGCCGCCATCGCCAAGGGCAAACTCAAGGTGAAGCGCATCGAGGATCTCACCTCCGAGGCGGTCGAGATCCTGCTCGAGCTCAGCTCCACCGCCGACCCGGAAAAGATCATCGACCAGCTCTACGTCTTCACCGACTGCGAGCTCACCCTCTCGCCCGCCGCCTGCGTCATCATCGACGACAAGCCGTCCTTCATGGGCGTATCCGAAATCCTGCGACGCTCGGTGGACCGCGCCCGCGCCCTGCTGGGCCGCGAGCTGGAGATCCGCGTCGGCGAGCTGGCCGACCAGTGGCACGCGGACTCGCTGGAGCGCATCTTCATCGAGGAGCGCATCTACCGCCGCATCGAGGCGGCCAAGACGTGGGAGGCGGTCTTGCACGAGATTCGCGCGGGTCTGGCCCCGCACCTGCACACCCTGCGCCGCCCCGTGAGCGACGAGGACATCACGCGCCTCACCGAGATCCGCATCAAACGTATCTCCGTCTACAACCGCTTCAAGGCCGACGAGGCCATGAAGGCCTTGGAAAAAGAACTGCTTCAGGTGAAGCACGACCTCGCCCACCTCACCGACTACACCATCGCCTGGTTCGAGCGCCTCCAGGAAAAGTTCGGCAAGGGCGTGAAGCGCCGCACCACCAGCGACGAGATCGAGCAGATCAGCGCCGCCAGCGTGGTCGTCGCCAACCAGAAGCTCCACGTGCAACGCGCCGAGGGCTTTATCGCGCTCAACACCCGCAAGGACGATTTCGAGTTCGTGCAGGATGTGACGCCGCTGGACGACGTGGTGGCCTTTCTGGCCGACGCCACGGTCAAGATGGTGAAGGTCGCCGAGAAGGTTTTTATCGGCAAAGACATCCTACACCTCCACGTCGTGCCCCAGGCCGGCGACGACCGTTTCTACACCGTCATCACGCAGGACAAGGAGAGCGGCAAAGCCTACGCCAAACGTTTCCAGCTCGGCGGCATGACGCGTGACAAGGTCTACAACCTCGCCCCCAGCGAGGGCTCCAAGCTGGTGTTTTTCGACGAGACGAAGAACCAGGAAAGCATGCCCAAGGCGGTGACGATCTACCTCAGCGGCCGCTCGGCGGCGCGGTCGAAGGAGTTTGTTTTCGACTTGAGCGAGCTAACGGTCGGCGCGCGCGGCAACAAGGGCGTGACGGTGACGCAGTATCCGGTCCGCGACGTGAAGCGCGCGGTGTAGGGCGGGGTCGGCGCACCCCGCCGTTCCGAAAGGGTGAGCTCGACGATGAACCCTTCCCCGCCGCCGCCGACCCCACCGCCGCCCGCCGCCTCTAACCGAGCTGGGAAAACCGGGCGCAGACCGCTAACCATGCCGAACTCTCGGGGTCTGGCTTCCGCCCGGTGCCCCGGACTTTTAAGTCGGTTTTATATATTCTTTCCGCTCCGCCACCGGATCGAATCCACGGGCGGCGTCCTATGCCCCGTGACATTGCCCTGCCCGCCCATGTGCTGGATCGTGCAGGGTTGGCGATGAAAGGGTGCTGTTAAATGCTATCCTGAGGCGTGGCCTTTTTCCGCCGGGAACAAACCCCGACAACCAAGGCCGCCAAGCCGGCCAGCGACGCGAAGGTACCGGGTTCCGGAATCGCCGCGATCAAAGTATCCCCGTCCAACATCGCCGGGCTGCCGTTGATCGTCACGTTATCCACGTTATTGGAATCAAAGCCAATCGCGGTGATTGAAAAACTGCCCGACCCGGTGATCGCCAAAGTGCCCGTCCAAGCGGGGGAGGATGGACCTTCAAAATTTATTGATCCTCCATTGGAAATATTTAGAGAAACCGTGCCCGGCCGTATTTCGAAAAGATTGGAGAAAGTGACACTGGCTGCTCCGATACTCCAAGCCGAACTCGCGCTTGTCTGAACTGGCAATTGGAACGATAAGGCAGAACCGGATCCAAGCGTTATCCCGCCGCTCCCCAAAATCAGGCTTTCTGGCCCGCTTGGTGCGAAGATGCTGGAAACACCGGGGGAAACCGTGATCGAAGAGGCGGTGTAGCTACCGCCGCTATCAAATCCGAGAGTCCCTGAAACCCCAATTAAAAGATTACTATTTGATGCCGGCACCACGGACGGGGACCAGTTAGCCGGATTGCTAAAACTAGAGTCCGAACTAAGATCAAGCCACTGGGACTGCGCAAACGCCGCCGCCGGCAAGAAGGATAGGAAGAGATATTTATACATAGGTTATACGGGAAATTAGTAGGGGGTTAACTCGCCTAATATGCTTGCTCCGCCAGTTTTGGAGGTGCGGCGCAGGATGGAAACCGCAGTACCGGGCGCCACAAGCAGACTTCCTTGATCACCGATACGATCCGGGGTTAGCCATTGACCGCTGCTATTTCGATAATACGATACCCAGCGACCTCCATTCCATAGGCTTACCGAATCAGCCGTAAATGTGGACCCCGTCGACATACCTCCCTGAGCAGCAAACGCAAAATAAGAAAGGGGAACGGGGACAGGAAGTGGCTGAACAATCACTTTGGACGATGAGCCTATGTGCCTGATCCCACTGCGATGATTCGGCACCGTGCCAAGAAATGTCAATTGCATTGAGGGACGCCCGATCTTTCGCGTCACTGCAAAGCCAATATCAGGCGTGATGAGGGTGTTGTTCCCATTACCTCCGCCATCTTGAGAAATCCAATAGCCCAGGGACGTGTTGTAAAAGTACGCCACGAAACGAACGCCGTTCCAGAAGGAGACTGTGTCCGCCGCAAAGTTATTAAGACCACCGACAATTTTAAGGTTTCCGCCGGTTCCGAAAAGCGTGGCTAATGTGTCGCCCGGAACGATTTCCACCCTGTCCCCGGCAACCACGGAAAAACCGCTCGTGTTGAACGCCAGGGTTATGGAGGTTGCATCTTTGGTATCGAGCGTCACCGAGTTGGAGGTGTTTGCCGTGACCAACATTGCCCGACCGGCGTGGTTTCCGGTAAGGAAGCGGGCGAAAAAAGGCGCCGCAGGATTGGTAAGATTAGATGACGCGATCGGGTTTCCCGCAAAGTTTAAGGTATTGGCGGTAAAGCTGGCCACCGGCACATTCAATACCGAGGTGGCTTTGATCGGTATGCCCATCATCGTCGACGAAGGACCGGCGGGTAAAGTGATTCGAACCGCGCCCACGGGAACGGTCATGCTCGTTTGAGCCCTCGCGACGACGCCGGACAAAACCAGGCCGCCAATAATAAAAAGGGTGTGTAATCGCGTCATGGGATGATAAATAGTATTAAATAGCCTTCTCAAAGTGTACGGGATGCAATCGCGGATAAATTTCCGCCTGTTGGACCGGATACCCCATCGACTCGGTGGATTTTGAATGCATGGATGCGAATGTAAATCCACCGATGTCGAAGCCCGCTCCTGTCACGGACTCCTAGGTAAATTTCCTGACAGCACAAAGTCGGAAAAGCGTAGGAATAGCCCGCGCAAAAAACACGCCAATAATTTTAAAATTTCATTTACATATTGATGTTGGGGGGATGGACGCGGATATTGCATATCTTTATTTCAGGGAGGTAGTCGAAGCAGGCTCAGGCGAAGAGCCGTAGCGCCGCAAAAGCCGCAACGGGTAAACGTGGAACGTGCGGGCGGGCTTTCACCGGGCCAAATGGCGGAGAAAGCCCTCGTACCGCGGACGGTGAAAAAAAATCGAGGCGGGCTGGATAACCCTCCCGGGTTCGACCCTTCGGCGCATCCGGCGCGTCATTGGCCGCGAGTGTCACAGGGTGGTCGATTATTGATCGGGCGGCGGGTTGCCGCTCGGTGGGTTCAGGAATGGGTCTGGCTTTGGGTCTGGCCGGCGGGCTCGGGACCGTAGTCGATGTAAGCGGACTGGATGGCGGTGTGGATGGCCTCAATGCGTTTTTGGATGCCGTCGAGGTATTCGTGCAGGCCGGAGGCGATGATGGTGCGGGCCACGGCGGTTTCCAAATCCTCGCGCAGGGCCCGGACCAAGGCGTGGGCGGCGGCGACCGCGGGCAGGCCGTCGCCGGGGCCCACACGGATCAGGCACTGCTCGGCCTCGGCCACGGCGTAGAGCACGCTGCGCGGGAAGGCCACGTCGCGCAGGAGGTAGTCCACGACCCGGATGAGGTCGAGATCGCCGCGACGGCTGCGGCGGAAGGCCTCGAAGGCGGAGCAGGACCGGAGCACGGAGGCCCACTGTACCATGTCGAGGGCGGAGCCGACGGCCTGCACGCTGGGCAGGATCATGTAGTATTTGATGTCGAGGATGCGGGTGGTGTTGTCGGCGCGCTCGAGGTGGCGCCCGAGGTCGTAGAACCACCAGCTATCGGTGCGGGGAAGCATGGCGTCGGCGACACCGTGGAAGAGCTGGGTCTGGCTCTTGATCCAGGCGATGTAGTCGGCGGCTCCGAGTTGGGCGTAGCGCGTGAAGTCATCGTCCTTCAGGCGGAGGTAAAAGGTGTTGAGCGTTTCCCAGAGGTCGGCGGAGAGCTGGTCGCGGATGCAGCGGGCGTTTTCGCGGGCGAAGCCGACGCAGGAGAGCACGGAGGAGGTGTTTCGCTTGTCGAAGAGCATGAACTCGATGACGGCGCGTTCGGTGGCTTTTTCGCCGTAGAGTTCGTGGAATTTCTCGTCGGAGCCGGTGACGAAGACGAGGGGCTCCCAGGCGCGGGGGTCGTCGGCGTCCTGGCGGGACTGGAGGTCGAGCACGAGCTGGGCGTTGACCTCGACGATGCGCGCGGTGTTTTCCGCGCGTTCGAGCTGGCGGGCTATCCAGTAGATGAGATTTGCGACTCGGGAGAGCATGGGAGGTGAAAAATCCGAATGACGAAGGTCAGCGGGGGAGACGGTCAGGCGGAAGCGGGGTTGGTTTTGCGGAAGATCGCGGAAAAGATGCGGTTCAACTCGTCGGCCTCTTTCCAGAGGGCGCGGATCGGTTCTTTTTGGTTAGGGCAAGCACGGGCGAGCATGCGGCGCCCGTGCTTGGTCTCGGGGGCTTCCTTACGGCGGAGGGCGATCTTGTGACGGAAATCGCGGGGCGTTTCGGCGTCGTCCGCCTTACAGTAGTTGGCTCCGATGCTGGTGGCGGAGCGGACGATTTGGGAGACGAAAGGTTTCAAGACTGGATGGGTCTCAAGCGTGAGGCGGAGGTCGATGACGGTTTCGCCGTGCTGGCGGTGCGCTCGATCAGGTCGTGGCGGGCGTTTTCATTCGTCATTCGACATTCGTTATTTCGCGCGAGCGCTGGGCGCGCTCACACGATGATGCGTTCGGGGAGGGCGGGGGTGGCGTCTTCGTGGTCGGCGGCGAGGACCCAGGTGTCTTTGGAGCCGCCGCCTTGGGAGCTGTTGACCACGAGGCTGCCTTTGCGGAGGGCGACGCGGGTGAGGCCGCCGGGCATGATCTTGATCGTCTCGCCGTTGAGGATGTAGGGGCGCAGGTCGATGTGGCGGCCCTCGATCTTGTCTCCGCAGACGGCGGGGCAACGCGAGAGGCCCAGGGTGGGCTGGGCGATGAAGTTGCGCGGGTGGGCGATGATCTTGCCGCGGAATTCCTCGATCTGGGCGCGGGTGCTGTGGGGTCCGACGAGCATGCCGTAGCCGCCGGCCTCGTTGACGGATTTGACGACGAGTTTTTCGAGGTTCGCGAGGATGTAGGCCATGTCTTTCGCGTCGCCGGAGAGGAAGGTTTCGACGTTGGGCAGGAGGGCTTCCTGGCCGAGGTAGAATTTGATCATCCGGGGCACGTAGTGATACATGGCTTTGTCGTCCGCGACGCCGGTGCCGATGGGGTTGCAGAGGGCGACGTTGCCCTTGCGGTAGGCGTCAAAGAGGCCGGGCACGCCGAGGAGGGAATCGGGGTTGAAGACGGTGGGGTCGAGGTAGTCGTCGTCGATGCGGCGGTAGATGACGTGGACGGGGGCGAGGCCGTCGGTGCGTTTCATGTAGACGCGGTCGTTTTCCACCACGAGGTCGGAGCCTTCGACGATCTCGATGCCCATCTGGCGGGCGAGGAAGCTGTGTTCAAAGTAGGCGCTGTTGTAGACGCCGGGGGTGAGCAGGACGACGGTGGGCTCGGGGACGTGGGCGGGGGCGAGGTGGAGCAGGAGGGCGAGGAGATCGCTGGTGTAGGTCTCGACCGGGCGCACGCGGTAGTCGCGAAGGAGGTTGGGGAAGACGCGCTTCATGACCTGGCGGTCCTCGAGCACGTAGGAGACGCCGGAGGGGGTGCGGAGGTTGTCCTCGAGCACGCGGTAGTCGCCGTGCTGGTCGCGCACGAGATCGGTGCCGTTGATGTGGACGTAGAGGTTTTTGGCGATGGGGACGCCGACGAGCTCGGGGCGGAAGTTTTTGGAGGTCTCCACCATCTCGCGGGGGATGATGTTTTCTTTAAGAATGCGCTGCTCGCTGTAAATATCTGCCAGGAATAGATTTAACGCCTCCATGCGCTGGCGGAGGCCGGCCTCGAGGAGGGTCCACTCGTGGGCGGGGATGACGCGCGGGATGAGATCGAAGGGGAAAATCTTCTCCGTGCCGGTATTGTCGGAGTAGACGGTGAAGGTGACGCCGCGGTTGATAAATGTCTGGTCGGCGGTGCGTTGGCGGTCGAGGAGGTCGCTGATGCCCGCCATCTGGCCGAAGCGGTCGAAGAGCCGTTGGTAATGCGGACGAGGTCTCCCGGGGGAGATAAACATCTCGCCGTAAAACTTATCGGTATCGTAGGCGGCGAAG
>JBBRHC010000196.1:0-7357 GCA_038223295.1 Opitutales bacterium | reverse complement strand
TGAGCGGGGCGCTGGCGACCTTTTGCCCGCCGGACAAAAAGATCATCCATGGGATGCAGGACGCGGCGTTGTTGCCCTGCGTGATTCGCGCGGCGGTTTGAGACGCGGGCGGGTGGGGGCGCGAGGCGAGTTTGAACCGATGGAGCGGCGGAAGATGGCGCGTTGCTACGCGCCGATGCGGCAGGAGTGGGCGGCGAAACCGGCGCCGAAGGCGACCAGCCACCAGTCTTGGCCGGGCGCGGGCGGGCCTTCGCGCAGGGCGTCGGCCAGGGCGAAGAGCACCGATGGGCTGCTCATGTTGCCGTGGTCGCGCAGCACGCGGCGGCTGGAGTCGAGGCGGTGGCCGGGGAGCGCGGCCTCGATGGCGTCGAGCACATCGCGACCGCCGGGGTGGCTGAGGAGGCGGGCGGGCGCGGGGAGGTGGGCGGGCTCGGCGGCGAGCAGACGGGCGACGGTGTCGGCGGCGAGCGCGGGCACGTCGGAGGCGAGGAGGTTGCGCAGTTTGCCGTCGCGTTGCTCGAAGCGGATTTTGTCGCGCGCGGCGGGCAGGTGGAGGGTGTTGAAGCCCGAGGCGCGCAGCGCGGGGCGGGGCGCGGGGGGCGGCGTGCCGCGCCAGATCGTGGCGGCGGCGCCATCGCCAAACAGGCACGCGCTCACCAGCACGCCGGGATCATCGTCGAGGTAAAACGCGGCCGAGCAGATCTCCACCGCGATGCACGCGACGATGGCGTCGGGGTGGGCGGCGAGCACGCCTTGGGCGGAGCGCAGGGTGGGGATGGCGGCGCCGCAGCCGAGGCCGACGAGGTCTTGCAGATACGCATCGGGGCGCAGGCCGAGTTGCTCGGCGACGTAGCTGGTGACGCCGGGGCAGAGGTAGCCGGTGCAGGTGCAGACAAGGAGTGCGTCGAGTTGGTCCGCGCGCAGGCCAGCCTGGGCGAGGGCGTCGGCGAGGGCGCGCCCGGCGAGCAGCGGGGCCTCGCGGCGGAACGCCTCGTTGAGCGTGTCGGAGGGGGCGGAGAAAACCTGATCGATGGGCGTGTAGGCGAAGTGGCGCGTGGCGATGCCGCTATCGCCGCGCAGCACGGCGTGGAGGATGAGGCGCGAGCGACGGGAGAGACGGGCCAGCGCGCCGGAGGACTCGGCGATGTCCAAGCATTGGGCCTGGGTGTACCGGGGTGCGGGAACGGCGGTGGCGAGGGCGTGGAGGTACATCAGTGGAGCGCGTGGTAAAGGGGATTGATCGGGAGCAGGCCCGCGCGGGCGGCGGCGGCGAGGCCGGCCTGGCCGCGCGGGCGGAGCAAGGCGGGGTGGAGCACGGCGGAGGCGGCGAGGCGCACGCGGAAACACGCGCGCAGCGCCCGGCGCACGGCGGCGAGCGCGGCGGGCCAGTCCGCCGCGCCGCGCGACCAGGCGAGCAGCGGATCGAGGGCGAGCGCGGCGGACTGGAAGGCCATGGCCATGCCGTTGCCGGTGAAGGGCGGGATGAGGGCGTGGGCGTCGCCGATGACCATCCGCGTGTCGTCGGCCGGGGTGGCGGGCGCGCGCCCGAAGGCGAGGCCGGCGACGGCGCAACGCGAGTCGGGATCGATCTCCGAGGCGGCGGCGAGGCGGTCGGCGAGCGCGCCGAGACCGGCGGTGCGCAGGTAGGCGGGCAGGGCGGCCTCGCGATCCACCGCCAGGCCGGGGCGGCGGCGAAAGAGGCCGGAGACATTCACCCAACCGTCGTCGAGCGCGCAGAGGCCCACGTAGGCGTGTTGGCCGAGATGCAGCTCAAGCGCGGCGGCGAGGGGCAGGCCGCGCGCGTGGCATTTCAGGCCCAGCCAGCGCGAGCCGGTGGCGGCGCGGCGACCCAGGGCGAAGACCCGTCCCTCCGGGGCATCGCGCGGGTCGAGGCGCGAGCGGGTGTGGAGTTGCCCGCCGGCGCCGACGAAGGCGTCGGCGAGGCGCTGGTCGAGCACATGGCGGCTCAGCGCGAGCGCGGGCGCGGGCAAGGCGTGGCGGTGGATGGTCGCGGCCCCGTGAAACCAGGCGACCTCGCGGTGGAGCCGCGCGTCGGCGAGAAACGGGGCGAGGCCCAGGTGGTCGCGGGTTGCGGGGTCTAGCCCGGCGATGAATTCGCCGCACACGCGGTGGCGCGGGTATTCGCCCGCCTCGTGCAGGGTGACGGGCGCGCCGGCGCGCCGCAGGGCAAGGCCGAGCGAGAGGCCGGCGAGACCACCGCCGACGATCTCGATGGGGCGATACGAGGCAGGGGTGGCGGCGGGGCGTTCGCTCATGCGCGGCGGGTGGCGGTGAAGCGGTGGGTGCCGAGAAAGGTGGACCGCACCTGCCACGCCCAGCGCGCGGGCGCGAGGCCGAGGGCGCGCGGCAGCTCGTCGTCGCGAAAACCAGCCTCGATGCTCACGCGGCCGTCGTGGCGGGTGACGGGGCCGGCCCCGCCGAGGGGCGCGCCCACCGCCCAGAACCAGCGGGCGCGCAGGTGGCGGAGGGGTTCATTAAAAACCAGGACGCGCGCGTGGCGGTCGAGTTGCGCGCCAAGCTCGGCGAGGGCGGGGGCGTCGAGGTGGTGGAGGATGAGGTTGCCCACGACGACGGGGTGCGCTGCCCAGCCGGTGAAGGCGCGCAGATCGGCGACGTGCCAGCGGGTCTCGGCGGGCCAGGCGGCGGGCGCGGGGAACTGGTCGAGCGCGGCGGCGGGCAGGCCGGCGGCGCGGAGGGCGAGGGTGAGCGCGCCGTCGCCCGCGCCGAGTTCCAGGGCGGTCTCGCCGGGGAGCGCGAGGGGCGGGACGGTGCGCAGGAACCACGCGTGGTTGCCCAGGATCCGGTTTAGCCGGACGAGATCCTCGCGGCTGCGCCGGGCCTCCGGCGACTCGGGCGGCAGCGAGTCGAGGAGCTCGGGCTGGAGGGTGCGGCGCATCCGCCACCGTGGGCCGGCGAAAGCCGTCGCGCAAGCGGCGGGGGCACATCGGCCGGGAGGGAGGGCGCGCCCTTAGACCACGATCAGGGCGGGCGGGGGCAGGGCGGCGATGGCGCGCATGATGCGCTCGCTGGCGAGTTGGTAGCGGGCTTTGCCGTCGTCGGGCTGGTCGTAGTCGGCGGGTTGCAGAGGGCGGCCGAAGACGATGTCGACCGGCGTGCCTGGTCGGAAACCGCCGCCGCGGCCGAGGGCGTGGTGGCTGCTGAAGATGCGGCAGGGGACGACGGGGACGCGGGTCTTGCACGCGATGAGGCCGACGCCGGCCTTGGCGGGCTGGAGTTCGCCGTCGGGCGAGCGAGTGCCCTCGGGGAAGAGGGCGAGCGGCCGGCCGGAGGCGAGGGTGGCGAGCACGCGTTTGATGGCGTTCAGGTCGGAGCCGTCGCGGTCGACCGGGATGGCTCCGACGCCGTCCATCCACCAGGCGCCGAGCCCGGGGCTCCAGAGGGTTTTGCGGGCGAAAAACGCGAGCTGGTGCGGCATGACCGCGCCGATGAAAGGCGGGTCGAGGTGGCTGGCGTGGTTGGCGGCGACGAGAAACGCGCCGTCGCCTGGCAGGTTTTCCAGGCCGCCGACCTCGCCCCGGAAGAGTGCCTGGTGGGTGCAGCGGATCACGTAGTGGCAAAACCCATACAAGGGGTCCATGCCGAGCTGGGGAAACGGGGAGCGTGCGACCATGGATGGCTCAGGCGTGGTCGAGGCGGGTGGCGATGGGGGTGGAGACGCGGGCGACGACCTCGTCGAGGGAGAGGTGGGTGGAGTCGATGTCGGTCGCGCCGGGCGGGCAGAGGAGCGGGGAGGCCTTGCGGGAGCTGTCGAGGCGGTCGCGTTCGGCGATGGAGTCTTGCTGGCCTTCGGCGGCGCGGCGGCGGGCGCGTTCCCCGGGGTCGGCGTGCAGGAAAAAACGGAAATCGGCGTCGGGGAAGATCACCGTGCCGATGTCGCGGCCCTCCATGACGAGGCCGGCGAAGCCGTGCTCGCGGGCGATGCGGGCCTGGTCGCGCTGGTAGGCGAGCAGGGCGGAACGCACGGCGGGGATGGCGGCGAAGTGGGAGACGGCTCCATTGACGGTGGGTCCGCGCAGCTCGGCCTCGTCGACGACGCGGCCGGAGAGCTCGATCTGGGCGCGGCGACCATCGATGCGGGTGCCGAGGACGAGTGCGGCGGCGGCGCGCTCGACGGCGGGCAGATCGGTGGCGTCGACACCGAGGCGGAGCAGCTCGGCGGTGATGGCGCGGTAGTAGGAGCCGGTGTCGATGTGGAGAAAGTTGAACCGGGCGCTGAGGGCGCGGGCGGTGGTGGACTTGCCGGCGGCGGCACCGCCGTCGATGGCGATGATGAGAAAGGGGGAAGGCATGGGTGCTAGGAGCTGGAGGCGGGGGCCGGTGAAGTGCGTAGGGAGGCCAGGACGTCGAAGAAGCGGGGGAAGGTTTTGGCGCAGCAGGCCGGGTTGTCGATGGTCAGCCAGGGGGTGCCGTCGGCGCGGAGATCGAGGCAGCCGAGGATGGCGAAACTCATGGCGAAACGGTGGTCGTGGTAGGTTTGGATGACCTGGCCGGCGCGGAGCAGGCGGGGCATGATGACGAGGGAGTCCTCGGTCTCGACCACGCCTTGGCCGAGGCGGCGGAGCTCGTTGGCCATGCCGGCGACGCGATCGGTCTCTTGTTTGCGGGTGTGGGCGATGCCGGTGATGGTGGTCGGCCCGGAGAAGAGCGGAGACAGGGCGGCGAGAGTGAGGAAGGTATCGGAAAACGGGCTGAAATCCCGGGCCACGCCGACGCGCGGGGCGCCGGGAGGGAACGCCACCTCGAAGCCGGCGGAGGTGGCGGTGACCGAGGCGCCGACGCGGCGAATGACTTCGAGGAACGCGGTGTCGCCCTGGAGGCCTTGATGGAGGTGGGCGAGGCGCAGGGCCCCGCCGGTGACGAGGGGGAGGGCGGCGTAGTAGCTGGCGGCGCTGGCGTCGGGCTCGATGGCGTGGAGACCGGGCGAGGCGTAGGCGGGGACGCCGCCCTTGCGGATGCGGAAACAGTTGTCGTCGAGGCGTTCCACGGCCTCCGACGTGCCGGGTTGGAAGGCCTGCATGATGCGGGCGGTCATGTGCACGAAGGGCCAGCGCACGCCGCCGACGGCGGTGACCTCGACGGGTGACGCGGCCAGCGGGGCGACCATGAGGAGGGCGGAGAGGAGCTGGCTGCTCTCGGTGGCGTCGATCTCGACCGGTCCGCCACGCAGGCCGCGGGCATGAATCTCGAGCGGGAAAAAACCTTCCGCCTCGGTGCAGCGGATATCGGCCCCGAGGGCGCGGAGGGCGTCGATGAGGCCCTTCATGGGGCGCTTGCGCATCTGGGGGACGCCATCGATGCGGTAGAGGCCGCGCGGGGCGGCGGCGCAGAGGGCGGTGAGGAAACGGGCGGCGGTGCCAGCGAGGCCGACGAAGAGCTCGACGGGCCCGGTGGTCTGGAAGGCCCGGTCTTGCGCGCTGACGGTCAGGGTGTGGGCGGCGGGGTCGGCGGCGACCTGGAAACCGAGCCGGCGCAGCGCCTCGGACATCAGGTGGGTGTCGTCGCTGAAGAGGGCGCCGGCGAGCGTGACCGGGGCGTCGCAGAGGGCGGCGAGCAGAAGGGCGCGGTTGGTGAGGCTCTTGGAGCCGGGCAGCGTGACCGACCCGGAGACGGGGCGGGTGAAGGGAACGATGGGGAGCTGGGCGGGCAGGGCCATGAGGGATCGGGAGAGCGAGTGAAAAGAGCTTCCGGCGGCGGGCGCGGCGAGAGCGAAAGCAAGGGGCGGCCGGCGGAGGGCCAAACCTCACGGGCGGGCGGCGGGGGCCGCGCCGGATGTGGGGCCGGATAGGGGCGCCGGACATGCTTTCCTTGCCCTGCGCGGGCGGGGGTGTTCAAGGTTTGGGGCTTACACCATGTCCCATCTTCCCGATTCGCAGCGCGTCGTCGTCACCGGTCTTGGCGTTATTCACGGCCTAGGGCAGACGGCGGCCAGTTTTTGGGAGAGTTTGGTGGCGGGTAAAAACGGGATCGACCGGGTGACGCAATTCGACCCGGCGCCGTTCTCGACCCAGATGGGCGCGGAGGTGAAAGGCTGGAACGTGGAGGACTTTATGGACCCGAAAGAGGCGCGGCGGAATGATCGCTACACGCACTTCGGGTTTTGCGCGGCCACGCAGGCCTGGGCGGATGCGGGGTTGAGCATGGAGACGGAGGACCCGGATCGGGTGGGCGTGGTCATCGGCTCGGGCATCGGCGGCATGTTCACGTATGAGACGCAGTTGAAAAAATTCCACGACAGCGGTCCGCGCAAGGTGTCGCCCTTCACCATTCCGGCGCTGATCGGCAACATCTGCTCGGGCATCGTGGCGATCGCGCTGGGGGTGCGCGGGCCCAATTTCGGCGTGGTGTCGGCCTGTGCGTCGGCGACGCACGCCATCGGGGAGTCGATGCACATGATCCGCCGGGGCGACGCGGACGTGATGATCGCGGGCGGCGCGGAGGCGGCGATAACGCCCTTCGCCTACGCGACGTTTTGCGCGATGCGGGCCATGAGCACGCGCAACGACGACCCCGCCACGGCGTGCCGGCCGTTCTCGCTCGGGCGCGATGGGTTTATCATGGGCGAGGGCGCGGGCGTGCTGGTGCTCGAATCGCTGGAGCACGCGAAAAAACGCGGCGCGCGCATCTACTGCGAAATCGCCAGCTACGCGGCCACGGCGGACGCGCACCACATCACGATGCCTGATCCGGAGGGCAAGGGCCTGGGCATGGCGATGACCCGCGCGTTAAAGAGCGCCGGCGTGGCGGCGGAGCAGGTGGACTACATCAACGCCCACGGCACGAGCACGCCCTACAACGACAAGTTTGAAACGCTCGCGATCAAGCGCGTCTTTGGCGCGCACGCCCGCTCGCTGGCGGTGAGCTCGACCAAGTCGATGACCGGCCACCTGCTCTGCGGCGCGGGCGGGATCGAGAGCGTGATCGCGGCGAAGACCATCCATACCCAGACTCTCGCGCCGACCATTAACCTGCATGAGCCCGACCCCGAATGTGACCTCGACTACGTGCCGAACGTGGCGCGCGCGGCGAAGGTCGCGACGGTGTTGAGCAACAACCTCGGCTTTGGCGGGCAAAACGCGGTGGCGTTGTTCCGCGCGGTCTGACGAGGGCGAATCGGATTTTGGGGTTTTGGCGGGGCGGGGCGGGGGCGGGCGGGGCGGGCGGTGGGATGTTGGCGGAGGGCGAAGGGCGAAGGGCGGAGCGGCGGGGTGCGGCGACCCCCCCCAAAAGGGAGTTTTGGGACCGATCCAACGTTGCCGCAGGGGCGGAAAAAGTATTATACGAGGCCCCACGGATAGAAGGTGGGGTCGCCGCGCAC
>JBBRHC010000195.1:0-7371 GCA_038223295.1 Opitutales bacterium | reverse complement strand
TAGGCCTCGTCAACCTCGACGACTACCCGCGCCTTGCCGCCTACCTACAGCCGCATCGCGAACTTCTCGGCGGGCGCCATACCGCGAAAGAGCGCCCGAACCACTGCACAAGACCATCGACCGCGTGACTCTGTACCGCGTCGTTCAGGAAAAACTCTACATCGCCGATATTAAAGAGCGCCTGCTACCCGTCCTTGATCTCGGCGAGACCTAGCCCCAGCACAACCTCTGCTGGATCACCATGGAAAAGTGGGATCTGCGCGTGCTCGGCGGCCTTCTGCTCTCCGCCGTGGGCGAGTTCTTCATCCGGTGCCACGGCGTGCGCATGCGCGGCGGCTTCCCGCGTTTCCAAGCCCGGTACCTCCGCCGCATCCGCCTGCCCGATCCCGCACGTCTCAGCCCCGAGCTCGAGCGGCAGCTGCGTGACGCCTTTGAGCGGCAGGATGTTGCCCTTGCCACCGCCGCCGCCCTGCAGGCATACGGTATCGCCGCCCTGCCCGAGTGACCTGCTTGCCGGTGGCAAAACCATGCCGCTCAATCTCGCCAACTACCAAAAAAAGGCCGCCGCATCGGTAAAGGCCTTCTGGGGCAATCGCGACGCCGCCCGCCAAAAACAAATCGAGGCCGGAAAGGTCGACGCCGGCACCCGTGGCTCCGTCACCGGCGGTCCGGCCACTTCTCCGACGTGAGTGAAATGACCAGCCTCAAGACCTTCGTCACCACCTTCGCCGGCCACATCGCCGCCGAAGCGGCGAGATAGCTCCGTTTGCGCCGACTTTCCCCCTCGCGACTGCGGAAGGCGCGCGCGGCGGAATGTGACTACAGGAGACGCGGCCGGGCAGGCGCCGAAAGCGAGGGCGAGGGGCGACCGCGGAGGCCTGGCTGGAAACCAGGCGGGGGGTCTTGCTCACTCCCTTGCTCCTTCATTCCCTCGTCACCTCACTCCCTCACTCCCTCACGCCCCCATGCACCGCGCGATCTGGTTTCCTTGGTTCGTTTTTTTGCTGGCCTGCGGAGCGCGGGTTTTCGCCGAGCCGGTTTTGCCCGCGACCAATCCTTACGCGGCGGTTGTGGAGCGATACCGGGCCTTAACCATGGCGGAGCGGGCGGAGTTGGACGCGTGGTTGAGACCGGAGGAGGGGCAGGCCGCGCCGGTGCTTTCCGCCGCGCACCAAATCCTGGTCAACGAGCTGACGTCGGCAGTCGTGGCGGCCGCTTCGGCCCCCCCGACCACGCCGGAGGACTGGATACCGGCCCCGAAAGGAAAAACCACCGCCCCCGACTACGCGAACATAGGGCCCTCCATCGGGGACTTGCGCAACCTCGCGCGCCTCGCGACCAAGGTCGCCGACGCCCGCCCGGCGGGGGAAGCCTTGCCGACCTACCTCGCGGTAGCCCAGCTCGGACGCCAACACAGCGAAACCCCCACGTTGATCGGCCTATTGGGGGGCGTGGCGATCAAGGGCGTAGCCCTGGCCCCCATCGCGCGCCGTCCGGCGGAGTTTGCCCGGAGGAGTTGCGGAGCTTGTCGGGAGCTTGGGATGGCCTGCGGGCGCCGGCGGGTTTTGGGCCGGTGATCAAACGCGAGCGTGAACTCTTTTTTCGGCCGATGTGGGAAAACACCCTTCTTCCGGAGCTGCGCAAACTGGAGCGGGAGGTGAAGGCCGAATTCGGCGGCGAGGCGACGTTCGCGTCGGCCTTTGAGGGTTTGCGCTTGAGCGCGTTGGTCGATCTCGGTGACGGCGAACGCCGCATCTCGCTCGAGAATCGGCCCACCGGCGCGGTGTTCACGCTGGTCGAAGGGCGGGTGGTGGAAGGCACCGCACTAGTGAGCATGGATTTCGCCGCGCGCCGGGCGGTGCTTCGCCGCGCGGGGCGGGAGGCGGTTTTGAACCTGGAGTCGAAACAGATCGAGGAACGCGGTCCGTGGGTACAAAAAGTGGCCGCATTAGTCGCCGCGCACCACTCCGGTGTCGGGTCGGAAAACGTGGGCTGGATGACCCGGGCGCTGACGCACCCGCGCGGGCTCGATGGGTTTGGGGAGGACTTAATCGCGGCTTACGATAGAGACCATGCGGACGCGCTGGCGCAGGCCGAAGCCGCGCCGCCGCCGAGCCCGACTGAGGCGGCGGAACCGGCGATTTACCCGATGCTCGACATCATCCCGCCGACCGTGGCGAAAGTCGCGCGCACGGTGCGAGGGAGCCGGTCACAGGGCCGGTTTTTGCAGGCCGCGATCCACGTGCGCCTGGGCGAGCTCGGGCAAGCGGAGGGGCCGCCGCCCGCCGTCCCCTGGTCGTCGGAGCCGGCCGGGGCCTTCGTGCTCACCCCGCGAGAGGGCGGCGGTTTCCGGCTCGGTTCGCGTTATCAAAACACCTCCGGGAAGCCCTGGACCTATGAGTTCGCCACGCCGGATGCGGGGTTTGTCCGCGCACCGTAGCGACGGGCCTTCTTGACGCGGCGCGGCGCGGGCGTGGTAGGCTCGCGTGGCGGGAGATTTTTTGTCCACCGCCGGGCCCAAGGTGATTCGGGCACCCGGTTCCGCAGGCAAAATCAGCGAGGATTCGATTTTACTGGCGTTTTGCGACACCATGTCAGCGAACTGCGTTTATAGCCCCCCCCAATTCTCCATTTTCAAACCATGGCAACCCTCCGGAAACGCGTTAGCTGGCTGGCCCCTGTTCTCGGCGGCCTCGTGATCGTGAGCGGCGTGTGGCTCGGGCGCGAACTCCCGCCGAGCGCCCCGACTGCATCGGCGGGGCCAAGCCGGTCGAGCGCGAGGGAGATCGTGGCGGCGGGTGCGGTCGCCGGCCGCGCCGAGCCACGCGGGCAAGTCGAGGGCCTCGGCCGCGTCGGGCGCGCCGACGCATCCGGGCGCGCCGAGCGCCCGGAACCTCCTGCGGCCCCGAGCATCGAGCCAACCGAGGCCAGGCTTCGGGAGCTGTTGCGGAGAGACTTCGAGGGGCTCGGCGAAACGCGCCGCGCGGACGGCGGCTACTCGTTGGCGCTGCGGGGGCGCTTCCGCCAGGTCGGCGCGGTGGTCGTGGGCGCTGAAGGCGCGCCGGTCGCACGTTGTTTTTGCGGCGCGGACGAGCTAGTTCACGCGTTGCAGGCCTCCTCCCACGCCTCCACCCGATGAATACGTTTTCGCCGCGATGGTGGGTGTTTACCGCGTTGGTTCTCCTGAGTGGCGTCGGCTCGCTCGGACGGGCGGCCGGCACCTTCGTTTTTATCGACCTTGCCGCGCCGGGCACGGGGTTCTCGGCGAGCGAGGCGCGCGCGCCGGTCGGCGGGAATCCGGGCACCACCTTGGGTGAACAGCGGCGGCGCGTCTTTCAACGGGCGGGCGAGATCTGGGGGCGGTTTTTGTATAGCCCGGTGCCGATCGAGGTGGCCGTGAATTTCGAGACGCTGGGCGCGAGGGTGCTGGCGGCGGCCGGGCCGGAGAGCGTCGAGCGCGATTTCCCGGGCGCGCCGGAGTCCAACACCTACTACCCGGTGGCCTTGGCCAACAGCCGCGCGGGCTTCGATCTGATTCCGGGCGAGCCTGATATCGGCGTGACGGTCAGCAGCAACAGCCCGTTTTATCTTGGCTTGGAAGGACCGGTTCCAGGCGGGACTTTCAGCTTGCTGGATGTGCTCCTGCACGAGCTGGGACACGGGCTCGGGTTTATCAGCTTGGTGGGATCCTCCGGGCAGTTTTTCGACAACCGTCCCGATGTGTTCAGCCGCCGCATTTTTGATCGTCAGTTGAATCGCGCCTGGACGGAGCTCAACGCCGCCCAGCGGGTGGCATCGCGGACCAACGATCCGTTTTTGGTCTGGCGCGGTTCCTCCACCACGCGCGCGGCGCCGTTCGTGTTGAGTCCGGCAGCCGGCCTGGGCCGGCCCAGAGTCGTGGTGACGCCGCCAGCGGGCGAAGCCTTTGTGCTGTCGATGTTGCCGGCGTCGTTCCCGTCCGAGTTTCCCGTCAGCCCGATTCAGGCCCCGCTGGTGCGTGCGCGCGACGGGACCGAGGCGACGGGCCGGGCGGCGACCGCCTGCGTCGATCTGGCCAACGCCGCCGAGCTGGTCGGCAAAATCGTGTTGATTCGCCGGGGCGGTTGTTTCTTCGACCAGAAGGTTCTGCGCGCCCAGAGCGCCGGCGCTCTGGCGGTGATCATCGCCAACAATGCCGGCGACGAATTGATCACGATGGGGACTTCCGGCGAAGTCCCGACCGGGGCGATCACGATTCCGTCCGTCTTCGTCGGGCGGGCCACGGGCGATGCGCTGGAGGCACTGGCCACCGGAGCCGCCGGGGCTAACGTGCGCTTCGAGCGTGTGCCGGCGGGGCTCGGCACCGACGGCGAGTTCGTTCGGCTCTTCGCTCCCGCCTCTTTTAGCGAAGGGTCCTCGGTCTCCCATTGGTCGGTGGATGCGAGCCCGAACCTGTTGATGGAGCCGTTTATCAACTCCAATCTGGATCGCGCGCTGGATCTCACTCTCACCCAGATGCGCGACATCGGCTGGCGGGTGGTGGACATTCCCTTCCCGCACCAGGACTTCGCCGACTGGGCCGAGGAAACGCTGCCGCCGTCGATCACGGCGCGGGCTCCGCTCGATGCGGCGAACGGCTCCGCGATCACCCACCTCGAGCGTTACGCCTTCGGGCTTTCCGCCACGGCGGGGGCGTCGGATTTGCCCATGTTGCGCGTGGCCGCCGGCGCGATCAAGCTGCGTTACCTACGCTCCACCCGGCCAGCCGATCTCGAGCTTCGTTACGAAGTATCCACCGACCTGCTCACGTTTCGCGACGCGGTGGCGGGCACGGATTACGTCGAAGTGTCGGTGAGCCCCTTGGCCGGCTCGGTCGAGGAGGTGGTCCTGCGTCTGCTCGGCCCCACCGGACCCCGGCGTTTCGTTCGGATACGCCTAACGCTGCTCAGAAGGACGCCCGTAGGTTCTAAAGGCCGAGCCTCTCCTCGTCGGAAACCGAAGCGCCTGCTATCCCGGGATTCCGTGATGCCAGTGGACAAAACGAGGCGAACGAGGACGCCGGTAAGGATGGGCGCGGCGGGGAAACTCCAGGCCGCCGCTGGTGCCCGGGGTGGGAATCGAACCCACAAGACTTTCGTCGGAAGATTTTGAGTCTACTGCGTCTGCCAATTCCGCCACCCGGGCTCGGGCGCGTCGCACTTGCGAGGCACAGAGCTAATCCCCGCCCGCACCGTGTAAATGCCAAAGCCGCGCCTGCCTCAACTTCGTCGGCCTCACCCACCAGCGCCGCGCGAACTTACCGCGCCCTCACTCAATTCCCCTTCGTTAAAACACAGACATGGCCGCAAAAAGTCGCGGAAGTCGCAAAAAGAAGGACCGGGTTTGCCTCGTTCACGCCTTTTCGCGGCCCACCCTCCGACCGTGGTCTGGGCTCGCTCGCACGGGACTCGCCCCCCGCCCCGTCCTTTCAGCTTCCGCCCGCGCCGCCACCGCGCCTAGCTTCACCACCGCACGCACGCCGCATGATCCAATCTTTCATCCTCAGCGACGGCAAAATCGTCGGCCGCGACCTCGAACTCGAAGCCCTTCGCCTCGTCCAAGGCGACAAAGGGCTCGTGCTCTGGGTAAATCTCTCGTCCCCCACACCCGAGGAAACCAAGGCCATCCTCGAGGGCGTTTTCCAGTTTCACCCGCTCGCCATCGAGGACTGCGTCGCCCCCAGCTCGCTCCCCAAAGTCGAGGACTACGAGGAGTATCTGTTCATCGTCATGCATGCGGTGGATTTTAACCGCGCCGAAAAATTCACCACCACCGAGCTCAATCTTTTCCTCGGTCGAGAGTTTCTCGTCACCTTCCACGCCTCGCCCCTAAAATCCGTCGCCGCCGTCATCGAGCGCTGCGCCAAGGCCACCGGTCTCGTCGCGCGCGGCCCCGATCGCCTCGCCCACCTCATCCTCGACGCCATGGTGGACAACTACAAACCCGTCACCGACGAGTTCCGCACCGAACTCGAGGAGATCGAGGAGAACGTCCTCTCCGGCGACGCCAGGGACCTCACCTCGCGCCTGCTCGTCGTGCGCGCGGAACTCAACACCCTGCGCTCCGCCATCCGCCCGCAGCGCGAGGTCGCCGTGCGGCTCGCCCACGGCGAATCCAAGATCATCCGCCCCGTCATGCTCCCCTACTTCCGCGATCTGCGCGACAACCTCGTGCGCATCGAGGAGACCGCCACCACCCACGCCGACCAGCTCCTCATCTCCTTCGACCTCCACCTCAGCCGCTCCGATTTCGAGGCCAACGAGGGCATCAAGGTCCTCACCGCCGTCACCGCCATCAGCCTGCCCGCCACCCTCATCGGCACCTGGTATGGCATGAACTTCGCCCACATGCCCGAGCTCGAGCTTCGCCACGCCTACCCGATCATCGGCGCCATCACCCTCGCCCTCACCTACCTCGTCTACCGCTGGTGCAAACGTCGCGGCCTGATCTGACCCCGGCCATGATCACCACCCTCGTCTACCGCGACCACCGCTTCGTCGCGCAAAACCCTCCGCTGGAATCGCTCGCCGGCCTCCGCGCCGAGCCCGGGGTCATGCTCTGGATCGACCTCAGCGCGCCCACCCCCGAGGAAAACACCGCCATCATGGAGCGCCTCTTCGCGCTTCACCCCGTCGTCATCGACGACTGCGCCAGCGACTCTCTTTTCCCAAAAATCGACGCCTTCGACGACTACCTCCACCTCGTCATGCACGCCGTGGACTACTCCAACACCGATAAGTTCACCACCACCGACCTCGATCTCGTGCTGGGCAAAACCTTCCTCCTCACCTTCCACCGCCAGCCCCTGCGCCTCGTGCAACAGGTGCTCGAACGCCACGCCCGCACCGGCCACGGCGTGCTCCCCGTGCGCGGCCCCGACCGCTTCGCCCACACCCTGCTCGACCAGCTCGTCGAGGCCTACAAACCCGCCATCGAGTCCCTTCGCGCCAACCTGGAGGAGGTCGAGGAATCCGTCCTCGGCTACGCCTCCCCGCGAGAGCTTTTCCCCCAGATCGTCGCCCTGCGCAAAGACCTCGCCACCCTGCGCCAGATCGTGCGCCCGCAGCGCGCCGTCGCCGCCGAACTCGCCGCCGGCAAGCCCGGCTTTATCCGCCCAGTCATGCTGCCCTACTTGCGCGACCTCGCCGAGGATTTCGCCCGCATCGAGACCCAGGCCGCCACCTGGGGCGACCAGCTCATCCTGAGCTTTCGCGTCTACCTCAACAAATCCTCCCACGAGGCCAACGAAGGCATCAAGGTCCTCACCGCGCTCACCGCCATCACCACTCCCGCCATTCTGATCGGCACGTGGTACGGGATGAACTTCACCCACATGCCCGAGCTGCGCTCCCC
>JBBRHC010000194.1:0-7398 GCA_038223295.1 Opitutales bacterium | reverse complement strand
CCGACGGCTTTCGCCGCGAAACCGCCCGCGCCACCGGCATCGTCCTCGTCGATCAGCGCAACGCCGACCGCGACGACCTCGCCTTCTCGCCCAGCGTCGGTCTCGCCTGGCGCGCCACCGACAGGCTCACCGCCCGCGCCGCCGCCTACTCCGCCTACCGCACCCCGACGCTCAACGAGCTTTACCGCCCCTTCCGCATTGGCTCCATCACCACCCGCGCCAATCCCGCCCTCGAACCCGAGACGCTCCTCGGCGGCGAAGCGGGCCTCGACTACACCGCGCCCTCCGCGCGACACGGCCTGCGCGCCACCGTTTTTCAAAACGACCTTACAGACGCCGTGGGCAACGTCACCCTCGACGCCACCACCCGCCAGCGCCGCAACCTCGATGCCACCCGCATCCGCGGCCTCGAGCTCGGCGGACACTGGGTGCCCGTGCCCGCCGTGCGCCTCGAAGCCGACTACCTGCTCTCCGACGCCCGCGTGCGCTCCGGGGGCCCGGCCGCCACCGCACTGGATGGCAACCGCCTCGCCCAAGTCCCGCGCCACACCCTCTCGCTCGGCGCCGCCTGGCAAACCACCCGCGACCTATCGCTCGATCTCCGCGCCCGCTGGTTTTCCGAACAATTCGAGGACGACCTCAACACCCTCGCCCTCGCCAGCGCCACCCGGCTCGACCTCGCCGCCCACTACGCCTTCGCCCCGCGCTGGCGGCTCACCCTGGCGGTGGAAAACCTGCTCGACGCCGAAATCGAGACCGCCCGCACCTCGGCCGGGCTCGTCAGCATCGCCCCCCCCCGCCTCGCCCGCGCCGAGCTTAGCTACGCCTGGTAGCCATCCAGACGCTTGCGGAGAGGAAACATTATAAAGCGCGTATTTGCGCATCCTTGAAAGCCGTCGACGGCGTGCGAGGTCGATTGCGCGGGGCAAAATGCCAACTAGGGCCCGCTCAGCCCCCATTAGCGACGCTCCGACCTGGTGTAGGGCGGGATCGCCGTATCCCGCCGCTCCGGAATGCCGGTGTAACAAGAAGTAATATCAAACGGTGCCCACCATATCAGGGGAGGCCAGTGCACGCGAAGCAGTCGACGACGTCGTCCTCTTTATTAAGACTGCGCTTTTACATCTGATTCAAAGCGGCGGCGTCAATCGGCTAGTGCACAGGGCGGTCGCGGCACACCGCTCAAGTGCGCCTTATGGAAACGGTTCCACCTGATGATCCTGTACCCAATCAAGCAGCTAGGAAAGAATGGGTTACGACGAGGCAGGATTGACACTGCGTGTCCCTGGACCCTTACCATAACTAACGCCTTCTCACGCTTTCCCACCTATGGACTTGTGCACTGTAGGTTAGACCCGGCCATAGACAGCCCCGCGATATCCAGTGTGGGTGATCCGCCTATTTATTCTCTGGATAATCGAAACATAAGACCTGCAAAATTAAGCTGCATCTGATTGAGATCTGGGCCAGCGGCCCGATGGCCCAAGGTGCGAGCCCACTTGACCGCGATCACGGTAACCTGCTCGCCCTGCCGCTGCGTCGCCCCGCCGACGATTATGGCAGACCCGGGCAAAAACTCCCGGCCGTGCACGAACATGCACCGCCGAGCCGACCAAAAACGGAGTGGTAGGGCCACCCCGTTTTCCTGGTCGGTCTCACTGCCCCTCATCTAGTCTATCTGTTCGTCCAGGCCGTGCGGACCCTTTCGCAAGCTTGCCACTGTGAGACGCCGTCGCCCCTCTTCAAACCACTACGCCACTGGCACATATGCCTCGTTTCACAAGCACGGGCGGCTCGGCCTCGCGGCCTGTGATTTTATTTTACTATTGCACTCCAGAATTGAAAGATACGTCAATCTCTGTAAAAGCCGAATGAAGCCCCGAAGCCCCGACGCCCTGACGCCCGTCCCCTTATTCATGCGTTTTTAGGCGGGGTGGGCATTTTTTGGTCCACGCCCTCCTCTTACGCAGAATATTCGCTTCAAAATCAAACGTTTACATTATCTGGCGGAGGGCAGGCAAGCCCTTCCTACGCCCAACGGGCGACCCTCGGCGAGATTTTGGCACCCTCCGCGTCCGGCGCGATTTCCACCCACATCCGACTGCGCTCCGGCCAACTCGGCCTAACCGTCGAACCTCAGACCCTCACTCTCGGCTTCGCCGATGGTTTGCCCGCGACGGAACACACCGAGCACACCGCCCGCCCCCTCCGCGCCCGCGTTCAGCTCGATGACGCCACCACCCTTTACCCGCCCGTAGCCGACCTTCGCTGGCAGGTTCTTGATGGGCCGCTGACGCCGCCGGACGCCTTTGGGCTGCTCCACGCCACCGCCACCCCGGCCAACGCGTCCGCCACCTTGCGTGGCGCCTACCGAGACCTTGCCGCGATCCTGCCCCTCACCGTGCTCGACCTCGTACGCTCTTACGCCGACTGGCAGGCTAACTATTTCAGCGAGAACGAAATCGCCAACGATCCTCGCACCCTGCCCGAGGCCGACTTTTCCGGCGACGCCACGCCCAACCTCCTGAAATACGCCCTCGGCCTGCCTCCCCGCGAAGCCTCGGCCACCGGCCTGCCCGCCGCCGGCGTTTCGGGCGGCCGTCTCAGCCTGACCTTCACCCGTCAACCCCGCCCCGACCTCGAATACCGGGTCGAGGCCAGCGGCGACCTCTCGACGTGGATGCCCCTTTGGGTTGCCCCCGGCGTAATCACCGCCCCCACCTCGGTCACCATCAGCGACGAGCTGCCCACCACCGAAAACCGCCCTCGCTTTTTGCGTTTACGCGTCACCTTCACTTCGCCCTGACCTTCCTTCGTACCATTTCCCATGCGCTTCTTCCCTAGGGTTTTACTTGTTTTCATCGCCTTCGCCACACCCCTCGCTTGGGCCGCTCCCTTCCTCCTGAATTATCAAGGCCGCATTGTGGCTGACGGAGTTAACTTCACCGGCTCCGGGCGCTTCAAATTCGCCTTGGTAAATGCCGCCGGCACGACGACCTACTGGAGCAACGACGGCACCCTCGGAGGGGCGGAACCCCTTCTTCCGGTGACGCTTCCCGTGGAGCAGGGCTACTACGCCATTCTCCTCGGCGACTCCACCCTGCCCAACATGGCCGCGCTCACTCCCGCCGTATTCCAAGCCGACGATCTCCGCCTACGTGTCTGGTTCGACGATGGCGTAAACGGCTTCGAGCGCCTCGCCCCCGACCACCGCCTCGCCTCCGCCGCCTCCGCCCTCATCGCCGAGACCGTCCGTCCCGGAGCCATCACGCCCACCCTGATCGGTGCCGCGCCGGCGGATCTGAGCGGTGACACCACCCTGCAGGTCCTCGCCAAAATGCGCCGCGTCGAGGACTTCATCACCCAGTCGTTCGCGCCCCCGCCTGCCAGGGACCTTCCCGTTATCACCCTCTCCCCCGGCGAAAACACCGCGCTGTCCTCCCCTGTCGTTTACCGCCCGTACATCGTCGGCACCGGCGTGCAAGTGCTCAACTCCGACGGCCAGGGAGACTCCAATATCCGTTTCAGCCCCGGCACTTATGCAAGTTCTAACGGTGGCCAGGGTGACTTTGCCATGTATGGCGAGATTAAGCCCGGCGGTGCCGCCCAATTCGCCCGCTGGACCTTCGATGCCACCTTCGTCACCTCGGCGAGCAACAGTGTTGTCGAGGTCGGCTTTTTCAGCCTGAACACCTTCTCCGACGAGCCAATGATCGAGGTCAACGGTCGCCGCGTGGCCGATGCCGCCCCGCTCCGCACCTTCGGGGGCAACGGCTGGAAGCTCACGCTCACCTTCCCCACCGCCGCCTCGCGACGGATCGTCCTCACCATCCCCGGCGCCGCCGGCCTGATGGCCATCCGGGTGCCCACCGGCAACACTATCACCAAGCCGACCGATGCCATCGGCAAACGCATGGCCATCATCGGCGATTCCTTTGTGAACGGCGCCGGTTCCGGATCGAGCGGCAACGCGTTCAACCATGAGACCTTCGCGCCCATGCTAGCCCATCTTCTTGGAGCGGACGAGCGCCTCCTGGCGGGCATTGGCGGCACCGGCTTCGTGGCGGGTGGCACCACCAACAACTACGAGACCCGGCTCCCCTACGTGCTGGGGAAAAACCCGCACGTCCTCATCTTTTTCTGCTCCATCAACGACGGCACCAATGGCGCCGGCCTCCAAGCCGCCGTGACATCCGCCCTCGCCCTCTGCACCGCCGTCCCCGAGGTTTATGTCATCGGCTGCGTCCGCGCAGGCTACGAGGCTTCCAACGCCGCCGCGAAGACCGCCACCCTCGCCGCCGGCCGGAAGTGGGTAAACATGGATGGCTTCATCAACGGCACCGGACGCATCACGGACCGCAAAGGCGACGGCAACGCCGACTTCTTCATCGTGGCCGATGGCGTGCACCCGACGCTCGAAGGCCATCGCGCCCTCGCCAGGGGCATCTTCCGCCAGATGTCCGGCACGCTCTACTAGTCGTTCTTCCTCCAGTCCCGATCACACCCACGGCGGGCGAATCGCGCGCAGGGTGTCCTCCCGGATCACGCTCGAAGTTTTTCGCCACGAGCGTGGACAGTAAGGAAGTCGGGCGAGAGACGTCGGGCCTGAAGGGCGCGCCTGCATGGTCGATACGTGGGGCGATCCCCGGCTCCACAAGTATTTTCCGCCAATAGCCACCGCACCTCCCGGCGTTGCCTGCCCGTCGCCCGCCACCATCGCCGGCAACTGGAGCGACGCCGCCAACTGGACCGGCGGCGTCCCCGCGCCGGGCGACAACGTTGTCTTCAGCGCCCCTCCCATCACCACCACCGGCACCATCACCATCGACGTCACCCCCGTCATCGGGACTTTCACGAAAACCTTCCCGGTCGGGGCCGTGATCACCGGTGTGGCCGTCGGCAACACCGCCACCAACTCCACCGTGGTCATCAGCCTGCCCGCCACCGTGACCGGCTCCTCCCCCAATATCGCGGCCGCCGATTACACCACCACCGCCACCCTCGGCGGCACCGGCAACGACGCCATCGTGGGCGACACGACCATCCTCGCGGGCAACACCCTCGCCCCGGGCGATGCCACCGGCTCCTCCGGCGACCTGCGCTTCGCCGGCAACCTCACCCTCGCGGGCGGCGCAGTCCTCGAGATCAACGGCCTCTCCCCCGGCTACAGCCACGATACCGTCACTCTCGTCGATGCGACAAAGACGATCACCTACGGCGGCACCCTCCAACTCGCCTTCAGGGCCAAACTCGGCCTCGGCGAAAATACCCTTACCCCGCTCGCCGCCACCTTGCGCGCCGGGAGTTGCTCGGCCGTCAGCGTCACCGGCGCTACGGTGCGGTCAGTCTGACCGACGCGGGCGGCGTCTGGTCCGGCTTGATCGCGGATACAAACGATACCAAGGCGGAGCGATTTTAGCTTAGGCCACGACGGCGAAAAGGAGGTGTGCCAACGGGCACACGCCCTTTTTCGATGATACCCGCCCCACCCCAAAATCGCCCGTCAGCGGATCGTTTGTTTCCGAAATCAGCCACGGGTTCTCAATCAAGGGGTGCTTCCTTCCGGGGCTTGAGAGCCATGGGAGAGCCCGTCTCGGGCCTGCGAACCGCAGGCCCGAGACGCACCCGACCAGCCTCGGTTTAATCCAATCCGGCAGCAGGCGTCGCCCCCTGCGGAGCCATTCCCACGGTGACGGCCGCCCCCGCTCGCACCGATCCCGCGCGACGCATCGCCGCCCAACGCGTCGCCGGCCGCCCGATCGCCGCTCACCACAAAGGCGCCAGATCCGGGTCCGTTTTCGCCATCTCCTCGAACGTCGCATCGAGCCGACACGCGACCTCCAGATACGTGCGCGCCTCCTCCAGACGCCCCGACTGCGCGGCGTAGCACGCCAGGTTAAAGTGGATCGTCGGGTCCCGCGGATGCAGCTCCAGGCCGAGCCGCAGGATCACCCTCGCCTCCGCGATCCCCGTGTGCCGCCGCTTGGCATACGCGTGCTGGACCCAGTGCCCCGCCTGCGCCGGCTCGCGTTCGCAAAGGATCCCCAACACCGCCGCCGCGTCCGCCCACTCCGCGCGCTCCACCCGCACCGCCGCCCACACCTGCAGCACCGGGGTCGCCTCGCGCTCCGGCCCCGTGATTTCGTCCAACGCCTCCGCCGCCTCCGCCGTCATGCTCAGCGCGAGATACCCCACCGCATACCCGAGCTGACGACGCGTGAGAGTGCTCGGATTCATGCGCCCCACCCGACCCGCCCCGCCGCCCCGTGACAAGCATGCTCCGCGGCGCCCGCTCGGCCGCCCCGCCCCTCGCCGCCCCGCCGCGTCCCCGCGCTTGCGCCGGCTCCCCGCCGCCGCACGCTGCCCCCTCCGCCCATGATCGGCCTGCGCGACGACCACGCCCCCCACTCGCCCGACTGCGACCCCGACGACGCCCCGCCCGCGCCGCCCCCCACCCGCGCGCCCGAGCTCGCCGCCCGGCTCTTCGTCGAGGGCGGCATCCTCCACGCCGCCCTCGCCCTCGAACACCGCCCGCAGCAGGCCCGCATGGCCGCCGCCGTCGCCGACTCCTTCGCCTCCGACACGCCGCTCGTTTTCGAGGCCGGCACCGGCGTCGGCAAATCCCTCGCCTACCTCCTCCCCGGCATCATCCACGCCTTCGATCACAAGCGGCAGCTCATCGTCTCCACCCACACCATCGCCCTCCAGGAACAGCTCGACCAGAAGGACATCCCCCTCTGCCGCCGCGTCTTCAAGGCCGACCCCGAGACCGCCCCCTACGCCGAGTTCAAATCCGCCGTCCTCGTCGGCAAGGGCAACTACCTCTGCACCACCCGCCTCGCCACCGCCCTGCGCGATAAACACGAGTTGTTCGCCACCCCCGAGCACGCCGAGCTCCAGCGCATCGCCGCCTGGGCCGAGACCACCTCCGCCGGCCTGCGCCACGAGCTCGACCCGCCGCCCGCCCCCGACGTCTGGGAACAGGTCAACGCCGAGTCCTCCGGCTGCGCCCGCAAATACTGCGACCCCGAGCGCTGCCCCTACCAACGCGCCCGCGCCCGCATCCGCTCCGCCCACCTCGTCATCGTCAACCACTCCCTCCTCTTCGCACACATCGCCGCCGGGGGCGCCGCCGCCAACGGCTCCGCCGAAAAGGGCGTCCTTTTCCCCGACGATCTCGTCGTCCTCGACGAGGCCCACACCGTGCCCGAGGTCGCCACCGACTACTTCGGCCTCCGCCTCTCCAGCTACGGCGTCGAGCGCATGCTCCGCCACCTCTACAACCCCAAGACCAAGCGCGGCCTCCTCCAAAAACTCGGCGACCCGGTCGAGCGCCAGCTCGTCGCCGACGCCCTCGAGGCCTCCCACCAGTTTTTCTCCGCCCTCCAGGAGACCCAT
>JBBRHC010000193.1:0-7410 GCA_038223295.1 Opitutales bacterium | reverse complement strand
TATGCAGAGGGTATGGAGATTGGGAAGAAAAGGATTTTTAGGGAGGGGTGCAGGGGAGGGAGCTTGCTCCCTCCCCGCATTGTATGGCCGCCGTCAGGCGGCCTGCCGGGGTTCGATGCTGGGGCGGTAGACTTCCGAAGGCGTTTGGCCGTCGTGGGTGCTGTGGGGGCGGTGATCGTTGTAGAAGCGGAAGTAGGCGCGAAGATAACGTTCAGCTTCGACCAAGTCGGCGTAGGCCCTGAGGTAAACCTCCTCGTATTTGACCGGGCGCCAGAGTCGCTCGACGAAGACATTATCCAGGCACCGTCCTTGACCATCCATCGAGATTTTCACGCCGTGCTCCTTCAAGACTCCGGTGAACTCCGCGCTGGTGAACTGGCAGCCTTGGTCGGTGTTGAATATCTCCGGCACGCCGTGCAGCGCGAGTGCGCGCTTGAGCACCCGCACGCAAAACGCCGCATCCAGCGTGTTTGACAGCTCCCAGCTCAGCACGCACCGGCTGTGCCAGTCGATCACCGCGCACAAGTAGGCGAAGCCGCCTTGCACCGGGATATACGTGATGTCGGTTGCCCAGACTTGGTTGGGACGATCCACCACCAGGCCTCGCAGCAAATATGGATACACTGCGTGCGCCGCGTTCGCCCGTGACAGGTTTGGTTTGCGATAGATCGCCTCCAAACCCATCACGCGCATCAATCGGCCCACCCGCTTGCGCCCCGCCTCGTAGCCAAGCCGGTGCAATGCACGCGCCATCTGCCGGGAGCCGTAGAAAGGATGTTGCATGTAAAGTTCGTCGATCTGCTTCATCAACGTGAGGGTCTTTTCAGGCACCGGCTTAGGCTGATGATAGCGCGTGGAGCGCGGCAGCACCAATAGCTGGCACTGCCGGCTCACACTCAACCGGGGATGGTCCGGATCGATCATCGTGCGTTTCTCAGCCGTGGAGCTGCGCAGATTTTTTTTAAGCCACTCGAGCTCCATCTCGAGTTGGCCGATCTTCTGATAAAGCTGCGCTTCCCGCGTGGCCGCTTCGGCCACGCTTGGCGGTGCCTTCGTCGCGAAGACCTCGGGCAATCTCTCCAGCACCTCTTTCTTCCATTGGCTCACCTGCACGGGATGCACCTCGTGCCTGGCCGCTATCGTGTGCACCGGTTCCACTCCTTTGAGCGCTTCCAGCCCTACTTGGGCTTTGAACTCAGCACTAAATTTACGTCGGTTTTTCTTGGACATGTTTTGGATCGTTTTTTTGGGTTTGGATTTAACGATCCCTCCTGTCCAGTTTTCCGGGGCCACCTCACAACGCCAGCGCCGAGGTATGTCTGGTGGGCGTGTGGCTCGACGGCACCGGCATCCGCCCGAGGCCGGTGGATGCGCGTCCCTCACTGGAGCTGATCCAACAACGCCAGCAACTGCGCCGCGTGGTCCTTGGTATCCACCTTTTCCACCACCGCGAGCACCGTCCCGTCCCGTGCCAGTACGAACGCCGCCCGCGCCGGCCCCCGGTAGGTTTTGCCATACATGGATTTCTCCACGACCGCGTCCGCCGCCCGGGCGAAGCGGTCGTCCGGATCACTCGCGAGCACGTAGCCTATCCCCTTTTTCGCCGCATACTTTTTATGCGAGCCACAAGTATCGCGTGAAACCGCCACCAGGTTATACCCGCGCCGGTCAAACTCCTCCGCCTGCGCCGCCAGCGAGTCATTCTGCTTATCGCACGAGCCCGTGTTATTTTTCATGTAAACCGACACGATGGTCGGCCGCGTGAGCAGCTCCTGGAACGCCACCTCCGCTTCCTCGTCCCCGCGCACGATCTTCAGCCTAAAGTCCGTCTTCAGTTTTTGGCCGGTTTGAATCATGAGGCCGCCAACAAGCCCGCCCCGCCTGCGTCGTCAAAACGATCCCGTCTTTTCGCATCGCCCAGCTTTTAGTTGACACGTCAACGATTGACTGATCTTCGTGTTTTCCATGCCACCGACCACCGCGTCTCCCTGCATCGGAATCCCGGGCTTCGCCGCCATCCTGCCGCCGACCCGCCTCACCCTGGATGAACTCGCATCCCGCGGCTTACTCGTGTCGCCAGCCGCCACCCTCTCCGCCCTCGGCTTTTACCGCGTCCACGTTGCCGACGCCGCCCACGACGCCTTTCACCTCGCCACCCAGGCCGCCACCGCCGCCCTGGCCGACGCCGCGCTCCCCGCCGAGGCCATCGACGTCCTCCTTTGGGCCAGCGCCCTCCCCGAAAACCACCTGCAACCCGGCGCACATCCGCACAGCCACCTCGCCCGTTTCAACTCCGCCGCCAGCCGCCTCCAGGACGAGCTCGGCCTCGACCGCGCCGTCATCCACGGCGTCGCCCAACAAGGCTGCGGCGGTCTCTTCGCCGCCCTCCGCACCGCCCGCGCCCTCCTGCTCGCCGAGCCCGCCCTGCGCCACGTGCTCTGTGTCGGGGTCGATGTCCTGCCGCCCGACTGCCCGCGCGAAATGCTCTACAACGTCGTCAGCGATGCCGCCGCGGCCGTGGTCGTGTCGCGCGATCCCTCGCCCGCCTGCCTGCGCTGGGTCGATGCCCACGTCGTATCCAAAGGCTACTACTGGGATGTCCCTGCCCGCCAAAAAGAGATCATCGCCTCCTACTTCCCCACCTCGCGCCTGGTCATCGGCGAACTCCTCGCGCGCAACGCCCTCGCCCCCACCGACCTCGCCCACCTCGTCCCCACCGGCGTCGGCGCCGACAGTTGGCCCATCCTCGCCCAGCTCTGCGGCATCCCGACCGATCGCCTCCGCCCCGTCGCCGGCTCCTTCGGCCACACCATCGCGGCCGACAACTTTCTCCACCTCGCCGCCCTCCGCGCCTCCGGCGGCATCCGCGCCGGCGACCGCCTCCTGCTCTTCACCTACGGCTTCGGCTCCAGTTGGTGCGGCCTGCTCCTCGAACAACCCTCCGCCTAACCGCCGCCTAACCACCATGCACCGCCCCACCATCCTGCTCACCGGCGCGACCGGCGCCGTCGGCCGTCCCTTGCTCGCCGCTCTGCTCGCCGCCCGCGTCTGCGGTCATCTCCACGTGCTGGCCCGCGATCCCGCCGACCTCCCTTCCGCCGACAACCTCACCGTCCATCGCGGAGACCTCGCCGACCCGGCCTGGACCCCGTCCGCCCTCCCGCCCGTGGACCTCATCCTCCACGCCGCCGCCAGCACCCACTTTCGCGCCCCCGCCGCCGCCCTCGAAACCATCAACCACCACGGCACCGCCCGCCTCCTCGCCTGGGCCGAGTCCCTGGCCCGCGCCCCGCGATTTATCCACCTCAGCACCTGCTGCGTCGCCGGCACGCGCACCGGCGAAATCCCCGAGGCCTCGCTCCCCGCGCCACCCGGCTTCGTCAACGCCTACGAACAGAGCAAATGGCACGCGGAACAACGCGTCCTCGCCTCTCCCCTCGCCTCCGAGATCGTGCGGCTCTCCATCATCGCCGGCAACGAGGCCCAGGGCTCGCTCGCCCGGCCCGGCGCCCTGCAAAGCGCACTTCGCTGGTTCCGCCGCGGCCTGCTTCCACTCATCCCCGGCGACGCCGCCACGCCCGTCGATCTCCTCTCCACCGACCTCGTCTCCGCTTTTCTCCTTCGCCTGCTGGCCCGGCCCGCCGCGCCCCACGCCGTTTATCAACTCTCCGCCGGCGCTGCCGCGCTCCCGCTCGGCGACCTCCTCGACCTCGCCGCCGACCACTGCCGCGCGGTCGATCCTCGCTGGCGCCGCGGCCAGATCATCCCGCCCGTCCTCGCCCCCCACGCCACCTTCGCCTCCTTCCGCGCCTCCGTGGCTCGCAGCGGCGACCTCCTCTTCAACGAGGTCCTCGCCTCCGCCGACTCCTTCCTGCCGGTCCTGTTCTACCCGAAGCGTTTCACCACCACCGCCGCCGAGCTCGTCTGGGGCGGCCCGCTGCCCGTGCCGCCCGCCCGCGCCTTCGCCGCGCGCGTCATCGCCCAAGCCCTCGCCACGCCATGATCCACCCCACGCCCGCCGCCTTCGCCGACGCCCTCTGCGCCTTCATCAACCGCGAACTCCCCGCGCTCAATCCGCGCATGTTCCCCGATCCCCGCGTCACACCCGACACCCCGCTCTTCGCCACCGGCCTCATCGACAGCCTGGCCATCCTCCACCTCATCGGCTGGGTCGAGCGCGCCACCGGCGCCCCCATCCGCATCGACCAGGTCGTCATGCGCCACTTCGCCACCGTCGCCGCCATCACCGCCACCTTCGGCCCCGCCACCCTTCCTTCGCCCACCCGATGAACACCTCCGCCCCCGTCCGCACCGACGCCGCCCTCGCCCGCTTCGAACGCCTCGACGCCGCCCTCCTCGCCTGGGCACGCGAGTGGCGCGCCGAGCAGGCCCAGTTCCCCGCACTCATCGCCGCCCCCGTGCTCGCCCGCGCCGAGTATCCCAACGCGTTTCCCCATCTCTTGCTCAACGCGTGCGCCTGCGCCGACCCCGACCGTCCGCTCGCCTCGCTCCTCTCCGCCGACAATCTCGCGCCCACCGACTGGCTGCTCTCGCCCGCCGTCTGTTACCACGCCTACGCACGCTGGACCGGACAGACCCTCCCCGCCGCCACGCCGCGCATCCTCACCGCGCGCGGCCGTTGTTTCCGCCGCGAGGCCGAGTTCATCCCCGGTCGCCGCCAGATCGAGTTCGAGATGCGCGAGATCATCCTCTGCGGCGCCCCCGCCGAGCTCCCGCCCCTGCTCGCCGAGGCCCGCGCCCGCATCGAGGCCTTCGCCGCCACCGCCGGCCTCGCCGGCCGCTGGGACTCCGCCGAGGACCCGTTTTTCCTGCCCGCCGCCCAGGGCAAGGCCCTCCTCCAACGCCTTCACGAAACCAAAACCGAATACCTCGTCTCCACCCCCGAACACCCCGCCCCCCTCGCCCTCGCCAGCATCAACCGCCACGGCCCCTTCTTCGGCGAACGCTTCGCCATCCGCCTGCCCGACGGCGCCCCCGCCCACACCGCGTGCATCGCCTTCGGCCTCGACCGCTGGGCCGCCCTCGCCCGCCCCGATTTTTGATCCCGTTCCTCCGTCCCCCCCCGTTCCCACCATGGACACCACCGCCATCCTCGCCCGCCTGCACCGGGTCTGCCCGGCCCTCGCCACCCGGCTCGATCCCGACCGCCCGCTGCGCGCCTGCGGCCTCGATAGCCTCGAATTCGTGGACCTGCTCTGCGCCGTCGAGGCCGAGTTCAGCGTTCGCCTAGGCACCGACGAACTGCGCCCCGAAACCACCTTGCGCGACCTCGCCGCCCTCATCGCCACCCGCCGCGCCTGATCCGCTCCCGCCCCACCCCGCCGTCCTCCGCCACCCGCCATGACCTACGCCGACTACCTTTCCCAATCCGAACGCCAACGCTGGCTCCTCGAGACCGACATCCCGTGGTCCGAGGTCGATGCCCCCGCCGCCCTCACCCAGCCCGACCTGCTCAAACGCCTGCGCGAATCCGCCCTCATCGAGTCGTTTTTCCCCCACCTCACCCCGCGCGTGCTCGACGTGGTCTGGGACGATCCCGCCGCCACCGCCATCTTCAGCGTCCAGCTCTACGAAAGCTACAAACACTTCCACGTCTTTAACCTCTACCTCGAAAAGATCGGCGCCTCGCCCGTCACCGACGCCGAGATCGTCGCCGTGCGCCGCCGCCACCTCGGCCTCCGCTACGACTCCGCCACCCGCATCCTCACCCAGTATTTCATGAGCGAGCACTTCGCCGCCCACGCCTTTTTCAAAGACTCCCGCCTCGCCCGTTGCCCCGCGCTCCGCCGCATTCTCCACCTCGTCGCCCAGGACGAGGTCCGCCACTCCCAGTTCGGCTACGAACTCCTCGACGCCCGCCTCGCCCGCCACCCCGACGAGCGCCCCGTCGCCCTTGACGCCGCCCGCCACTACACCCACTTCGGAGCGCTCGTGGTGGACGAGATCCCCGTGCCCGAAAAGAACGACTTCGTCGCCATCGTCGGCCTCAACCAACGCCTCGTCCGCCTCTGCGGCGAAGGTATCGCGTTCAACTGATCGTGTCCCGTTTCCGCCATGAATCTCGCCGACCGCAACCTCGCCTGGAAATTCAACTGGTATCGCCAAAGCGAACTCGAGGGCGCCCTGCTCCTCGGTCGCCTCGTCCGCCACGCGCCCGATGGCGACCTCGCCGCGCGCCTGCTCAAACACTGCGCCGACGAGGCCCGCCACGCCCACCTCTGGGCCGAGTGCCTCGCCGCCCTCGACCTGCCCCACGTGCGCATCCACCGCAGTTACCAGTCCCTTTACGCCGACCAAGGCGGCCTGCCCGCCAGCCTCACCGAGACCCTCGCCTTCACCCAGATCTTCGAGCGCCGCGTCCATAAACGTTTCAACGCCGAGCGCGCCGCGCCCGGCCTGCCCGCCTTCGCCCGCGCCACCTACGACCGCATGATCGAGGACGAGAAAGACCACCTCGACTGGGTCCACGCCTGGCTCGCCCCGCGCCCCGACGCCCCCGCCTTGCTCGCCCGTTACCGCGCCATCGACGAGGCCGTTTACCACGCCGTCCTCCCCCACGAACACGCCCTCTGGGAAATCCCCGCCCTCGGCGACGAAGCCCCCACTTCCACGTCAACCACCACGTCGGCGTCCGCCGTTTGAACGTATTCCGCCCTCCCCCCTAGGATCCTGCTCGCAGGCGAAGCGTCGCCACCGCCCCGTCCCCGCCCCGGCCATCGCCCCGCCCGCCACCCCGTCCCCGCCGCCACCGCCATGCAAACCACCGCCATGCCCGCCCCCGACCCGCTCCCGCCCTCGCCCGCGCACAACCGCACTCGCAGGTCGCGCAGCCTCCCGCGCAAGCTGCTCCGCGCCGGTCAATTTCACTGGCTCGCCGCCTACCCTTTGCTCCGCCTCAGCGACCTCGTCCGCGAGGGGATGGAGCACTCCGGCAGCTACCGTTTCGCCGATCACCTCTACCTCGCCCGCCCCTCCGGCCGCCTCGTCATCGGTCGCTGGCTCGACGCCCTCCTGCTCCGCCTGCCCGCCTCGCGCGCCTTCCGCCAACGCTACCTCGAGTCCGTCCGCACGATGGCCGCCGCCCTCCGCCGACCCGCCGACCCCGCCCGTCCCGTCCGCCTGCTCGCCGTGCCCTGCGGCCTCCCCCGCGACCTGCTCGACCTCGCCGCCACCCTCACGCCCGCCGAGCGCGCCCGCATCGACTACCACGGCCTCGACATCGACCCCGAACTGCTCCGCCTCGCCGCCGCCTTCACCGCCGACACCGGCGTCGCCGCCCGCGCCTTTCATTGCGGCGACGCCCTCAACCCCGCCGACTATCCCTGCGCCGACTTCGACGCCGCCGTGAGCACCGGCCTCGGCGAATTTCTCGACGACGCCCAGCTCGCC
>JBBRHC010000192.1:0-7416 GCA_038223295.1 Opitutales bacterium | reverse complement strand
TGTTGGCGAAGCCGGCGATGGTCTCGCGGGAGAACTCGTCCGTCACCTCGGCGGCGAGTTCGTCGTAACGGGCGCGACCGAGGCGGCCGACGAGGAAGTCGTCGGCGCCGCAGATGAAGGTGAAGGGTTTGTCGGCGGAGGCGGCCATGGTCGGGGAAGACGGCGGCACTCTCCGCGCGGCGGAAGGGCGGGCGCAAGACGCGGAATGTTTTTCGTGGCCATCAGGAAGGCGCTTTCCAGCGTCGCGGCGAAACCCACTCGCGCCTCATGCCCGCCCCGTCGTCTTCGCCTTCGTCCCGGTTCTCGTCCGCCCCGCCCGAGGACATGTCCACGCTGCGCGCCATCCTGCATCCGGCGGTGATCGTGGGCGCGCTGGGCTACTTCGTGGATATCTACGACCTCACGCTTTTCAGCATCGTGCGCGTCGCGAGCCTGAAGGATCTCGGCTACGCGGGCGAAGAGCTGGTCAGTCACGGGCTGTTTTTGCTCAACACGCAGATGATCGGAATGCTGCTCGGGGGCATCGCGTTCGGCGTGCTCGGGGACCGGGTGGGGCGGGTGGCGTTGTTGTTTTCGTCCATCCTGCTGTACTCGGTGGCGAACCTTGCGAATGGCATGGTGGACTCGTTCGGCGCGTATGCGTTTTGGCGCTTCGTGGCGGGCTTTGGCCTGGCGGGCGAGCTGGGCGGGTGCATCACGCTGGTGTCGGAAGTGTTGCCCAAATCGAAACGCGGCTACGGCACGGCGATGGTGGCGACGGTGGGCGTGCTGGGCGCGGTGTTCGGCGAATGGGTATCGCGCCACGTGGGCTGGCGGACCTCGTTTTACGTGGGCGGGGGCATGGGGCTGGCGCTGCTGGCGCTGCGCGTGGGCGTGGTGGAGAGCGGGCTGTTCAAGAGTTTGAAACAACAGGATGCGGCGGTCGGGGCCGAGGGCGCGGGAGCGGGCACGAGTGGGCGACCCACCGTGAAACGAGGGGACTTCCTGGCGCTGTTTCGCAGCGGGCGGCGGTTCATGCGTTTCGCGCGTTGCATCCTGATCGGGGTGCCAAGCTGGTTCGTGGTGGGCGTGCTGGCGACGCTCGCGCCGGAGATGGGGCGAGCCCTGCAATTGACGGGCGAGGTGTCGGCGGGGCGGGCGGTGTCGTATGTCTACCTCGGGCTGACGCTGGGCGATTTCGCGAGCGGGTTTCTAAGCCAGTGGTTCGGCACGCGGAAGAAGATCGTGCTCGCGTTTATCCTGATCACGGCGGCGGCGGCGGGCGCTTACCTGACGTCGCACGGGCGGAGTCCGACCTGGTTTTACACGGTGTGTTTCGCGCTGGGCTTGGGCATAGGCTATTGGGCGGTTTTCGCGACGATCGCGGCGGAGCATTTCGGCACCAACCTGCGCGCCACGGTGGCGACGACGGTGCCGAATTTCGTGCGCGCCTCGATCGTGCCGGTCACGTTCGCCTTTCAGTGGATCAAACCCCAGGCGGGCCCGCTCGCGGCGGCCGCCATCGTGGGCGCGCTCAGCATCGCGGTGGCGCTGTGGGCGCTGCACGGGCTGGAGGAGACGCACGGCAAGGACCTCGATTATCTGGAGACCTGAGGCGTGGCGGGCGAGAGGCGAGAGGCGTGAGGTGAGACGCGCGGCGATGTTGGCGGTGCCTACTCAGACCGCACGCGCTCAGCGGAACTTCGCGAGGCGCCCGGCGACGTCGGCGCGGAGGCGGTCGAGGTGGGCGAGGGTGAAGGCGGCGACGTCGAGCGTCGGGTCGGCGACGAGGGGCGTGAGGTCCATGGCCCAGGTGAGGCCGGCGAGCTGGTCGGTCGCGTGCGACGTATGGAAGGTGGCGTGGGCGAGGCGGCGGCCGAGGGTGGCGAGGTCGTAGCGTTTGCCGCCGGTGATCTGGGAATCGAAGACGCGGAGCAACGCGGCCGCGAGCTCGGGGCGGCGTCCGCTGTCGAGGGCGATCTTGTCGGCGTCTATTAGCCAGTCGAGATCGCGCCACACCTCGCCACCGACGACGCGGCGGGGGCGGCGCCCGGGCGGAAGCGCGCGCAGAGCCTCGATGCAGCGGAGAAACAGGGCCACGTGAGTATCGTGTTTGTCCGCCGGTTGGTGTAGGTAGACGACCTCGGGGGCGCAGCCGCCGAAGAGGGCGGCGAGATCGGCGGCGACGCCGGGGTGGCCGGGCGTCTTTACGTCGGCGCCGGGGTGGGCGAGCTGGAGCTGGAGGGCGTAGCCGCCGAGGCGGGCGGCCTGGCGCTGCTCCTCACGGCGCACGGTCTGCATGCGCGCATCGGTGAAATCGGCATACGCGCCGGCGCGGGGCGAGCCGGCGCCGTTGGTGACGACCACGCCGCCGAAGGCGCGGCGGTCGGGCTGGTCGAGGCAGTCGCAGATGCCGTCGAAGGCGAGGATCTCGATGTCGTCCTGGTGCGCGGCCACGCACAGATGAGTTACCCGGGCGAGAGCGGCCTCGGCGGATTCACAGGCGTCGGGCACTAAGATGTCGGCGTCGGGGCGGGAGAGGCGCATGGGGGCGGCGGCTAGGCGAGCGGGGAGGGGTAGGTGCCGCCGGCGACGAGGGCGGCGATGGCGGCCTGGACGCGGGGTTTGTCCTCGCGGTAGGTGACGCCAAACCACGAGTCGTCGGTGGGGAGCACGTGGACGCGGGCGGTCCCGGCGCGCAGTAGGTCGTTGACCGCGAAGGGCAGGTAAAACTCGGTCTTTTCGCTCGTGCCGTGATCGGCGAGGAAGGCGCGCCAGCAGGCGTCAAGTTGCGTGGGGAAGGCGGCGGTGAAGCCCCAGCAGTTCATCGAGACGGTCGTGTCGGGCGCGTATTTCGAGTCGGAGCCGGCGCCGACCTCGGTCGCGAGGATGCCGGTGCGTTCCTCGATACGGGTGAGCAGGCCGGAGGCGTCCACGGTGCAGATGCCACGCGAGACCGCGCCGTGCTCGGAAAGGGTGTTGGCGAGACGAAAGCCGACCATGGCGAAGGTGGGCGGCGAAGGGCGCGCGGAGGCGGCGGGGGCGGCGTCGTGGTCGGCGGTGGCGGCGGGGGCGTGGTCGGCGGAGGCGGGCGGCGTCAGCGGGGTTTCGGTGGGGCGCAGGAAACGGGCGAGCTGCACGAAGGAGTTGGCGCCGTAAAAGTCATCCGCGTTGACCACCGCGAAGGGGCCGTCGAGGGCCGCGCGCGCGCACCAGACGGCGTGGCCGGTGCCCCAGGGTTTGCCGCGGCCGGGCGGCAGGGCGCGGCCGGCGGGCAGGGCGTCGACGGATTGGAAAACATAGTCCACCCGGATGCGGTCGGCGAAGCGGGCGCCGACGGTGGCGCGAAACTCGGCCTCGAAGTCGCGCCGGATTATGAATAGCACGCGGGCGAAGCCGGCGCGGGCGGCGTCGTGCACGGAGTAGTCGAGCACGGTCTCGCCGGACGGGCCCATGGGGTCCACCTGCTTTAGCCCGCCGTAGCGCGAGCCCATGCCGGCGGCGAGGACGACGAGGGTGAGGCGCATGAGAGAGAGGCGAAAGGCGAAGGGCGAGCGGAGATTCGAGGCGGACCGGAAGATTGCGCCACGAAGCTGGGCTACGAGAGGAATTTGCGGATATCGGGCAGCTCGAGCACGCGGCGGCCGCCTTGGCGGCGCTCGAGATAGGGCTCGACCGGGGGCTGGCTGTCGGGGTCGAGCTCGTCTTTGCCAAGGGGGCGTGCGTTTTCGCCATCCTCGTCGTCGGACTCGCCGATCTCGATGCCGTCGAGGTCAAGGTGGTCCCACTCGGAGGCGTCGAAGTACTGGCTCAGGCGGCGTGCGACGGGGTCGAGGAGCATGGCGGGGTTCTTCACCTTGCCGGCCTTCACGAACTCAAAGAGGCAGGGGATGTGCTGGTCTTCGTAGGTGCCGCGAAAATCGCTCAGCCACTTGTTGGCCACGCCTTCGCGGCGGTTGAGCAGCACGACGTCGGAGAAGTGGACGCAGGCGTCGAACCAGGGTTTCAGCGCCGGGTGTTTTTCCGCGAGCTGGCAGTGGATCACGGTGAGCACGCGGGCGACCTGGAGGTCATGCTCGGCGAGCCAGGGCTTCACGGCCTCGAGTTGGTCCACGGGGTCGAGCAGACCGTCGAGCAGGATGAAAACGTGGGTCGCGCCGGCCGGCGGCACGTCCGCGAAGAGCGCGTACAGGTCGGCGTCCCAGCGCATGCGCGCGACGGTGGCTGCGCCGGTTTTGTCATCGAGCGCGTGTTCGGGCTCGCCGGCGGGAAGGAGGAGGTGGGCGCGCTCGCCGGCGGCGGCATCGAGGCCGGTGGTGATGAGGTCGGTCAGCACCTCGCGCCGGCCGGAACCAGGCGCGCCGAGGATGACGTAAACGAGTGGGCTAAGGGGGGCGGCGACGTCGGGCATGGCTTAAAACGCGAAGGTGTGGTTCTGGGCGGAGTCTCGCAGCCAGTGGTCGAGGAGGACGAGGAGCGTCATGGCCTCCACGATGGGGACGGCGCGGGGGACGACGCAGGGGTCGTGGCGGCCCTTGCCCATGAGCTCGGTGGGCTGGCCGGCGAGATCCACGGTGGCCTGGGCCTGGAGGATGGTGGCGGTGGGTTTGAAGGCGACGTTGAAGACCAGTTCCTCGCCGTTGCTGATGCCGCCCTGCACGCCGCCGGAGCGGTTGGTTACGGTGCGCACGCGGCCGTCGCGGTTTTCGAAGAGGTCGTTGTGCTCGGACCCGCGCAGGAGGGAGCCGCCGAAGCCGCTGCCGATCTCGAAACCCTTGGTGGCGGGGAGCGAGAGCATGGCCTTGGCGAGGTCGGCCTCGAGGCGATCAAAAACCGGTTCGCCCAGACCGACGGGCAGGCCGCGCACGCGGCACTGGATGACGCCTCCCACGGAGTCGCCCTCGCTGCGCACGGCCTTGATGCGCTCGATCATGGCGGCGGCCGTCGCGGGGTGCGGACAACGCACCGCCGTGGCCTCGACCTCGGCGAGGGCGGGGAAGTTGACCAGGGCCCCGGCGGGCGTCGTGATATCGTGGATACGCGTGATGTAGGCGC
This sequence comes from Opitutales bacterium, assembly GCA_038223295.1. GTDB lineage: Bacteria > Verrucomicrobiota > Verrucomicrobiia > Opitutales > Opitutaceae > IMCC26134_A. The sequence continues at coordinate 2,382 of JBBRHC010000192.1, read as the reverse complement.
GCGCCTCGACGCCGCGGCTGGCGAGGATTTTTTTGGCGATGGCCCCGGCGGCGACGCGCCCGACGGTCTCGCGGGCCGAGCTGCGGCCGCCGCCGTTAGGATCGCGGATGCCGAACTTGGTCTGGTAGGTGAAGTCGGCGTGCGAGGGGCGGAAGGCGTCCTTCATCTCGCTGTAGGCGGACGAGCGCTGATCGGTGTTGCGCACCAGCATCGAGATGGGCGTGCCCGTTGTCATGCCTTGGTAGACGCCGGAGAGGATCTCGACGGTGTCGGCCTCTTTGCGCGGCGTGGTGATGTCGCTCTGGCCGGGGCGGCGGCGGTCGAGCTCGATCTGAATCTCGGCGGGGGTAAGGGGCAGGCGGGGCGGGCAGCCGTCGATGGTCACGCCGATGGCGGGGCCGTGGCTCTCGCCCCAGGTGGTGATACGGAAAAGGTGACCAAAGCTGTTGGGCATCGGGGCGGCAAAGTTGGGCGCGCCCCGGTGCATCGCAAGGGGCAAAACCTCGGCGCAGGCGCGGGGTAAAGGGTGCGGAAACGCGTCCAAAAAACCGAGGCGCGCACCGCGCCTGGTGTCCCCGCCGTGAGTCGAACACGGATCCGTCGTTTAGGAAACGACTGCTCTATCCACTTGAGCTACGGGGACTTGGCCGAAACTTCGCGAGGGACGGCGCGCTCGGGTAAAACTCGATGACGCGTCTCGCGACCGGTTTTTCCATAGCGTGTCGGCTCCGCCCGGCACAATCCCAAAGCCGCGGCACGGAGATTTTTGCCCGGAATCGAGAACCGGCGCGTCATCGCAGGGGCGTTTCCGGCCGTGCAAATCGCCCCCAGACGGCCTCCGCAGGTGTGCAAGATGCAACCCGGCAGGGTTGCGGGAAAAAGCCTTCGCCCTTCTCTATCTCTTGCGCCGTAGGGGGATGTGATTGGGTGTCGGCGGTCGGCACGGGATGGGCAAAAGGGGTGATCGAGCTGGGGGCTTGTCCCCTCAAGCTGACATCAATCAAACATCCAACCAACCCTCCCCTATGAAAACCTGCAAAACCCTTCGCCTGCCCGCCACCCTTTCCGCCCTCGTTCTCTTCGCTCTGGTGGGCTGCGCCGACCGTGACCGCCCCACGGTCGCCACGGCCGAGACTCCGACCCCTCCCGCAAAAACCGCCGGGGAGACCGTCGGCGATGCCTGGGACAAAACCAAGGATACCGCCAAGGATGTCTACGCCGACGCCAAGTCCGCCACCATGGACGGTGTCGAGAAACTTGAGCGCGCCACCTACGACGAGCGCGCGGAGCTCAAGGCCAACCTCTCCAAGGCCGGCGCCGACATCGAAAACAAATTCGCCGAATGGAATCGCGATGGCAAAACCATCAGCCCCAGGGCCAAAACCAAACTCGCGGAAGCCCGCGCCCGGTTTGACGACAGTGTCGATGCCCTCGGCTCCGCCACCGCCGATGGGTGGGCGGCAGCCAAGGCCAAAACCGCCACTGCCTGGGCCGAACTCAAGAGCGCCTACGCCGAAGCCAGGGCCGAGCATGCCTAAACGCGTTTAAACGCGGTAGACGCCCGCGGGGCCACTCGCGCAAATCCTCCGGGGGGCATGCGCGTCACGTTACGGCAAGAGCCGCGGGTAGTGGGGATTCCAATACCCGTTGGCCTGCGTCGGCCCGAACCAGCCGACGGCGGCTTTACCGTTGTCGGCGCCGTAGGCGTTTGGCCCCGGCCACGCCTCCCGGTTGGGCGTTTCGGCGCTCACGCGCCCATCGCACCACGCGGCGAGCGCCCTGCCGTTAAATCGAAAATGCGTGCTGGGCGTCAAAGCGTAGGCCACCACGCCGTTCTCGACGTGAAAGGGCGGATCCGAAAAGGGGTACTCTTGGATTCCCCGCCGCGTGGCCAGGGCGGTGGTGGCAAACAGCACCGTGCGCGAGGGCTGCGGCAGGCGAAGAAAACTCGTCGGACGGTAAGGGGCCCTGGCGTCGTCCGGTCGCGGACCGAGATACTCGCCGTTGTACCCATAGCCCCCCGCTCCGTCTTCGAAGCTGTGGGCGCCGATGAGCTTTTCCATGGCCTCGAACTGCGGGCATAGCTTCACGCGCCCATCCCCGCCCAGGTAGGGGCCGAGCCAGCCTTTGGTGGCGTCGAAGGGTTTGCCGTAGCCCGCCCGCATGCCATGCCAGCGAGTGTGGTTGTCGTAGGACACCGAGGGAGGGAAAAATCCCCGGTTGTCGGCGATGTAAGCGTGGGTGGCGGTCGCCAGTTGGCGCAGGTTGCCCGCGCTCACCGCCGTCCGCGCCGCCAGCCGCGCTCGTCCCGCCGCCGGCACGAGGATGCTCGCGAGCACCCCGATGACGGCGATGACCGCAAGCAACTCCACCAGCGTGAAT
>JBBRHC010000191.1:0-7439 GCA_038223295.1 Opitutales bacterium | reverse complement strand
TAACTGGGCGATGAGCACGCGGCGGATTTCGTTGGCGCGGTTCTTGGAGAGCTCCATCGCCTTGAGCGCCATCTGCCGCACGAAGGCCTCGCCGCCCTGGGCGCGGAATTTTTCCAACAAGGCGTTGTCCACGTGGCCGCGCAGCAGGATGGTGGAGCCCGGGCTCACTTGCAGCAGGCGGCGGATGGAGTCGAGGTTGGCCATGTTTTCCGGGTCGTTCATCTGGAGGGTCGCGGAGTTCGGCTCGAAGAGGAAACGGATGTCTTTGGTCAATAGCGGATCACCCTCGATCGCCCCGCCGCCGCCGCTGCGGATGGGCGCGATGGCGATGCGTTGCTCGGCGTAGGCGCCCGCCGCCTTGAGCGCGCGCAGCGCGGCGGCGTCCATGTATTTGTCGGCGTCGGTCGGCTGGTCGATGAGCGGGCCGTAGGCGAGCAGGGCGGAGGAAAAGATGCCGCTAAAACTGCCGGCGGAATCGATCGTGCCGGCGTAGAACGCGAGGTTCTCGGGCAGGTTGGAGAGGTGGACCTTGGCCAGCTCGTCGCGGGCCTCGTCGCGCGTCCACTTAAAGGCCTTCGCGATCAGGTCGAGCTGCGCGGCGGGCTGGTCGCGCACCAGGCGGTTGCCCTCCAGCACGCCGTCCACCAGGCCGGCGACGAGGTTCGGATTCGCGGCGGCGAAACCTTTGTTGACGATCAAAATGTCGGCGATGATGAGCAGGTTTTTGTTGGTCGTGAGGAGCTGCGCCTTGCCGCCGCTGGCCTCGACGACCTCGGTGGTTTTGGGCGCCCAGGTGATGCAGCCCGCGAGCAGGTTGCCGCCGTCGCGCAGGTCTTTCAGGAAGAGGTCGCCGGCCGCGAAGGCATCGGCGGCGAAGAGCAGATTCACCTGGTCCGGCGCGGGTTTGTCGGCGGGCGAGGCGAGCATATTCACGCCGATGCCGGCCTCCTGGGTGAGGTAACGGATAAAAAAATCCGCCTCGGTGAACTGCGCGGTGACGAGCGTCTTGCCGCGCAGATCGTTGATGCGGCGGATCTCCTTGCGCACCACGAGGCCGTCCGCGCCGCGCGAGAAACCGATTTGCACCGGCGCGGTGACGGCGAAGTTGCGGCAGTAGGCGGTCAACACGTCCACCGTAGTGGCGGAGGCCGCGATGCGGCCGGCGTTGAGCGCGGGCCAGCTCTCCTCCTCGCTGAGTTTGATGCGCACTTTGAAACCGTGTTTGCGGAAGAAGACCGAGTTCTCCGTCGGCTCGAGGCCGCCGTTGGCGACGATGATACCGGCGTAGCCCGCGTATTCGCTGAGCTCGAGGTCGATGGTGTTGTCCTTCGCCACGTAGGCGGCGGGCGGCGGCAGGATGGGGCAGACGAGGAGCGGCGCGACAAACTCCGCGTCGTCGATCGTGCCCGCCGACACGGCTCCGGGCGATGCCGCGGGAGGTGTGGAGGCGGAGGGTGCGCCCGGGGCGGAAGTCGCGGCGGCAGGCGCGCCGTTCGCGGCGAGGCCGGCGGGCGCGAGCCGGTCCCACCACTTATAGGCGCCAAAGCCGGCGAGACCGAGGATGAGGAGGGTGAAAACGAGTTTACCGCGAGAGGTCATGGGGGAGGAGGTGATGGGCGATGGGCGATGGGCGATGGGCGATGGGGGCGGGCGGCGATCAGCTCTCGCCGATCTTCTGGCGTTGCGGGGCGGGCGCGGCGGGTTCGGCGGCGGTGGCGGCGGCGGGCTGCACGTGGCCCATCTTTTTTTGGTATTCCTTGAACAGCAGGGCGCCGCGCGCGCGCTTCATCTCCTGCTGGCGCTGGAGGGAGGAGCCCATCTCCTTGGCGAGGTCGAGGGTGGCGCGCATCTGGCCTTCGCCGCCAGCGGCGGACTGGCGGAGTTGCTGCATGGATTGGCCGAGCTCGTCGCCCATCATGCCCTGGAGTTCGCCGATGGAGCCCTTCATCAGGCCGGCCAGCTGCTCCAGGTTGCGGCCGACCGCGACCTTCACCTTCACGGTCTCGAACTCGCGCTGGAATTTTTGAATCTCGCGCAGGCTGTTCGCGATGATCGTCGTGTTTTGTTGATATAGGTCCTCGAGGTTTTTGAGCTGCGCGAGGTTGTCGGCGAGGTCGGTCTCGATGCTGGCGAGCTCCTCGGCGTAGTGGACGCCGTTGCCCTCGTCGTTGGCGGCGGCGGCGGCCTGGAGGTAGCCCTGGGTCTCGTCGCGCTGGCGTTCCTGGCGTTTGATCTGGTCCTTGAGCAGGGCGATCTGCCCGGCGAGCTGGCCGTTGGCGTAGTGGGCCTTGTCGGCCTTGGACTTGGCGTCGCGGATGCCGCGCTCGACCACGGCCTGGTTGATGGCATCGGTTTCGGTGGCCTTCTCGGCGGCGAGGCCGAGCCAGATGAAGAGACGTTTGATGGCGCGGAACATGGCGGGATGCGGTGGGTGGGTTGAGGACTGATCCGGCGCGGACCGAACGGGCCCGCAGACGCCGTGAGAATTAAAACTTTCGCCGGGAAATCGAGCGGGCTTTGCGTATTGGCGTGTAATTTTGCGGGAATTTGGCCGCCCTCCGACCCGCGAAAGCACCCGCCCCGCCCGGATGGCAAGCCTCCGCGCGATACGATTTTCCCGTAGGTGACACACCCCACCGCCCTTACCGGAGCGCACGGGTACCCGTCCGGTTGCCAGTCCGGAGGCCCGGCCCACCCTGAGCTCTCATGAACCCCACCCGGCACGAACAGTTGGACAAGCTGAGCGATTTCCTCGGGAGCCGACGCGAAGCCATTTTGGTGGCTTGGCGGAAGGCCGCCACCGCCGATCCCCAGCAAACCACCGGGCGCTCGCTCAGCCGCCGGCAGTTCAACGACCACATCCCCGAGGTGCTCGACTCCTTCGAGCGCAAGCTGTGCGCCGGCCAACACGGGGCCGGCGCGGAGGCCGCCGCCGACGCGGCGACCAAAAAGGAGGAGGTGAAACACGGGCTGCACCGCTGGCAACAGGGCTACCGCCTGCAGGAGGTCATGCAGGAATGGGGGCACCTCCAACTCTGTCTGTTCGACGAGCTGGGCGCCTACGCGGCGGCCCACCCCGAGATCACACTGGAAACCATGCAGAATGTGCACCGCCAGGTAATGACCCTCGTCATCGAGGCGATCGGCGAAAGCACCGGCCAATACGAGCGCATGCAAAAAGCCGAGGCCGCCGGCCGGTTGAACGACGTCGAGATCACGCTGGCCAGCCTTAACGAGATCGAGCGGCGGCGGGCCTCCTTGATCCAGGAGGCCGTGCACGATCTCGGGGGCAATGTCCTCGGCGTTTCCGTGGCCGCCAAGCTCCTGGGCCGATCCAACATCGCCGAGCTCGACCGGGTGGAGTTCGCCAAGCTCCTCCACCTCGGCATGGCTTCGGTGACGGAGATGCTGGGCGACCTGAAGGTCCTCTCGCGTCTGGAGGCGGGTCGCGAGACCCGTCAACTCAGCCGCTTGTCCGTCCCCGCGCTGATCACCGAACTAAGTGACGCGAACCGCCCCCTCGCCGACGCGCGCGGCCTGTTTTTGAAAACCGACGGACCCCGGCGCCTGTCGGTCGAGGGCGACTCGAAAAAAATCCGCCGCCTCATCCAGAACCTGCTGCTCAACGCGCTCAAATACACCGAGCACGGCGGGGTTTCTTTGAGCTGGGGGGCGGAGAAGGAGAGCTGGTGGGTCAGCGTCAAGGACACCGGGCCCGGCTTGCTCGCCGGCCCCGGCGCGCCGATGGTCGTCGGGCTGGAGGAGGCCACCGCCAGCGTGCGGATGGCGGATGGCGAGCCGGCCGCCCCGGAAGACGAAGCCGACGACGGCTCGCAGCCGACGCCCACGCAGGCCAAGTCCGCAAAGCCCACCCATCAACAGCCCGGCGAAGGCATCGGCTTGTCGATCGTGAAACGGCTTTGTGAATTGCTCGACGCGAGTTTGGAAATGGCCGGCACGGCGGGTACCGGCACCACCTTCCGGGTCGTCCTGCCCCGGCGCTACCAAAGCGCACCCCGCCGGAAACCCGCGGACAAATCGAAGCGCCCGCCGCGACGGGCCGAGCTCGTCTCCGCCGCGTGAGGCTCGCCGGCCGGGGTCATTTCCCCGCGCTCCCCGGCGGCGCGGGCTCGGCGGCTTTCGGCACCACCAACTGAAACGAGGCCGCGTCGCGCGCGCCGCCCACGAAGGCGTTGCTCACGTGCCGCAGCGCCTCGCGTTGCGCAGCGCCCTGCTGCCGCAGCCGCTCCGCCTGGGGCAACTCCGCCGCGAAGCCGCCGACCAGCCGGCTGGTCGCCAGCAGCTCATCGAGAAACACCGTCACGATCGGCCCGAAACCGCGCCCGCCGGGCAACACGAACACCACCTCGCCGGCGCGCAGTTTGCTCTCCTGATCCGCCACCGGGACCGGATCCGGGACCGGCCCGGCCTCCGCGGACGCGCCGCTCGCGAGCGCGGGCGAATCGAGCCCGACCACGCCCCGGTCTAGCGCGACGATTTTGAAGCCGTCGTTCGCCACCGCGGTGAGCAGCCACACGCCCTCGCCCAGGCGGATCGCGGCGTCCGCGCCCTCGACCCGCACCGTCCGCCCGCGCGGCACCGCCACCAGCGCGCTCCCGGCCTGGAGCGAGGCGTCGCCCGCCGCGCCGCCGCAACGCCAGACCGCCTGCTGCCCCACCCGCCAGCGCCCCTCGCCCGCAAAGCCCAGCTCCACGCGCGCCTCGGGCCCGGTCACCACCGCGTCGCCCGCCGCCAGCGCGAGACCCGGCGACGCGCGCCCCCGGTAGCGCCCGCCCTCCGCCGCGCGCACCAAGACCCGGCCCCGCGCCTCCAGCACGCGCGGACCGGCGAGCGACGCCAGCGGCGGAGTCAGTGCCGGCGCTGCCTCGGAAGGCCTCGTGTCGCCGCGCAAAGTCCCCGCCGCTATCGCGCCCGCCAGCACGCCCGCCAGCACGCCCCAGGCGAGCGCCACGGCGAGTACGGCACGGGATCCCTTTTCCAAACTGGCGGCAAAGTCGTGGGCGCGCGGCTTCATTTGCTGGTCATGGTATAGACGCCATCCCACTCCGGGCCGGGCGGATGGGCCTCCATCTCGGCCACCCGTTTTAGCAAGACGCGGGAAGGGTTGTTTTTCGTGTGCCGCTCCAGGCCCAGGCTGGCCTCGAAGCGGGCGCGCGCCCCCGCCCAGTCGCGGACGTAGTAGCGGGCCAGCCCCTCGGCGAAGAGCCCCGCGCACTCGCGCATCCGCGGCGTGGCGTCCTCGCGCAGCGCCATGGCCTCGTGGATCGCGACCGGCTGGGTGCGGCCCTTCACCACGATGCGGTCGAGCGGGCGAAACAGCACCGCGTCGGGCGCGTCGCGGCGGCTCGCCTCCACCACGGTTTCGGTGACCATGGTGTAGACGCCGTAGGCCTTCGCGCCGGATTCCATGCGCGCGGCGAGGTTCACCGTGTCGCCCATCATGGTGTAGTTGAAACGCGTGTGGCTGCCCATGTTGCCCACCACCGCGCGACCGAGATTCAGACCGATGCGGGTCTGGAGATTGGTCACGATGTCGGGCCAGTTTTTCGTCGCCTGCTCGGAGCGCCACTTCGCCTTCAGCTCGTCGCAGCGCCGGTGGACGCGCAGCGCCGCCACCACCGCGCGGTGCCCGTGGGCGGGCAGCGGTAGGGGCGCGCCATACATGGCCACCAGCGCGTCGCCGATGTATTTGTCCAGCGTGCCGCCCTCGGCCTGCACGATGTCGGTGCAGGCCGAGAGATACTCGTTCATCAGCTCCACCAACTGCGTCGGCGCGAGCTTCTCCGAAAACCCCGAAAACGACTCGATGTCGGAGAAATACGCCGTGATTTCCTCCTCCACCCCGCCCAGCCGCGGCTCCTCGCCCGACTGCACCATGCGGTCCACCAGCGCCGGCGCCACGTAGGTCGCGAACATGCCCCGGATGCGGTCGCGTTTCACCTGCTCGTCGCGGACTTTCAGGGTCGCGAAGGCGCCCTGTTGCAACGCGAAGGCCATGATCGGCACCGCCAGCGGCACCATCATACTCCCCCGGATCAACGCGCCCAGCGCGAGTCCGATACCGGCCAGCGCCAAGCCCACCCCCGCAACCGCAAACACCCAATAATGACTACGATCCAGCACATAGCCGAGCGCCATGCCCGCCAGGAGCAGCCCCGCCAGCACCGCCCGGAGGGGCAGGGGCAGGAGGAAATCGTCGTTCAGGATGTTATCCAGGGCGTTGAGGTGCACCATCACCTTCGCGCTCTCGCCGCGGATCGGGCTCGGGCCGATGTCCGTCAAGCCCACCGCCGTCTGGCCCACCACCACGATGCGCCCCCCCGTCCGGGGCAGCTCCTGCGCCGCGTCCTCGAAGGCGTACCGATTCGAAAGCGCCACGTACACCGGGTGGTAGCCGATGGCGGGCACCCCGTTGGGATTCTCCTGGGAACTGTATTCGTGGCGGTAGTTTAGCCGATACCAGCCCGCCCGGTTGATCGGGATCCGCACGGTCTGTCCCGAAATCTGCCGCACCCGAATCGCCTCCCCCGGCGTGATGGTCACCGCCTCCGGACCGACGCGCCAATACGCCAGCAGCGTTTCCAGTACCAAGCTGGGCAACACCTCGTCGCCCACCCGCACCACCAAGGGCAGCCCCCGCACGATTCCGTCCGCGTCGGAGTCGGCGTCCAGGAACCCCGGCCGCGTCGTCTCCAGCAAGCCCGGGATCGGCAGTATGCCTTCGCGCTGATCGGGCAACTCATCCAGCTCCGGCCGATCCGAGACCCGCGCGAGCACGTTGTTCACCGCCCCGGCCCGGCCCCCGACCAACAGGCCCCGCGCCGCCGCCCCCTCGCTCGACGACGGTGCGCTGACGGCCCCCGTGACCACCGGATAGGGCAAGCCGACCAAGGGCGCCGTCATCGCATCGTCCGAGGCCGTCTCCACGCTCCGGTCGACGAACAGGATATCCCACGTCAGCACCGCCGGCCGCGTCTCGTCCGCGCGCCCCAGCCACTCCATCATAAACCCGTGCATCGAGCGTTCGAACGGCCACTGCCCCACCGCTTCCACCGAGCGGTTGTCGATGGCCACCAGCATCAATGCCTCATGCGGCGGCGGCCCCGCCAGCGCCCGCACCGCCAACCGCTCGTCCTCCGTCTTCCACTCCAGCTTTTTCCCGAGGTCCGTTTCCGCCACCGCCAGCCCCAGCAGGCCGAGGGCCAGGGTTACCCCCCATCGCGTTTCCCACTCTTTGCCCGATTTACGCAAAAACGTTAAGGCCATGGTCGACGAAGGTGAAAACGATTGTCACAACGGCCAAGAAGGAAAAAACCTCTGTTCTCGTTTCTTTCCCTCCGGTCGCCCCTTTCGCCGGCGCGCCCGCGGCAATCCCTCCACGTGCGGGCGGCCGCGGGGCGGGGGGCGCGTCGGGGGCG
>JBBRHC010000190.1:0-7451 GCA_038223295.1 Opitutales bacterium | reverse complement strand
GGGGTGAGGGGCGGAGGGGCTGGGGAGATGGCGGGGGGAGACGGCGGCTGCGGAAACGGAGCGGCGGGGTGCGGCGACCCCGCCCTACACGGGGCTTGTTGTGGGGCGGGGTTTGCGGCGTGGTGGGGGGATGATGTTTATCGGCGTGGCGGAGGCGCCGCTGGCGGCGACTTGGATGCCGCTGGCGAGCGGGCTGGGATACGTGGTGGCGGTGCTGCTGGTAAAGCGGGCGTCGGCCCATGGGGTGGGGCTGTGGCGGACGGCGTTTGTCTCGAATATGGCGATGGGGCTGTGTTTTGCGCCGCTTTGGGGGCTGGGCGGGGCGGAGATCGAGGCGGGGCGGCTGTGGCAGCCGGCGGTGTGCGCGGGGCTGTTTTTCGCGGGGCAAGTGTTCACTTTCGCGGCGTTGGCGGGGGAGGTGTCGCTGGCGACGCCGGTGCTGGGGCTGAAAATCATTTTCGTGGCGGGGGCGAGCTCGCTGCTGCTCGCGGAGGCGGTGCGGCCGGCGTGGTGGATCGCGGCGGCGCTGGCGACGGCGGCGGTGGCGCTGTTGCAGGCAACGCCTCGGGGCGCGCCGGGGACGGCGGGGGGCGGGGGGCGGGGAACGGGGCAGGCGGCGGGGCGGACGGTGGTGATGGCGGGCCTGGCGGCGCTGGCTTTCGCGGTGTGTGACGTTTTGGTGCAGCGGTTTACGAGCAGCTGGGGGGCGGGGCGGTTTTTGCCGCTGACCTTTGGCACGGTGGCGGTGTTTTCGCTGGGGCTGATCCCGGTGTTTCATGCGCCGCTGCGCACGATCCCGGCGGCGGCGTGGCGGTGGCTGGCGCCGGGGGCGGTGTTGCTGGCGTTACAGGCGGTGAGCATGGCCTACACGCTGGGCACGCACGGGCGGGCGACGGCGGCGAATATTTTATACAGCACGCGGGGGCTGTGGAGCGTGCTGGCGATCGGACTGCTCGGCGCGTGGATCGGAACGGCGGGTGAGCAAAAATTGCCGGGTGCGGTATTTCGGCGCCGACTGATCGGGTCGGGGTTGATGTTGGCGGCGGTGGTGCTGGTGCTCGGGTAGGCGACGGCGGGTCGTGGAGGGGGCGTCCGCAAGCGGACGGTACACGGGGAGTTTATAAAAAAGTAGGGCCCGCCGATTACCCCTAAACGGCGGGCCCATTGTATTCTTGTCCGGCTCGCTGGCCGGACATCCATGTTACCCCTAAAAACCCTGCGCTAGCAGGGAAGTGTTTGTAAGAACACCTTTGCTATTGCATCGCTCGTGCCAAGGGGCGCGGCGGGGGGATTTTTTTTTCGTGGGGTGTTATTCGGGCCGGGCGCGGGGGGTATAGCGGGTTTGGGGCAGGCGTTTGGCGAGCAGGGCGCGGAAGGTGGGGAGGTCCTTGACCGCGCGGAGGGCGATGAGCTGGCGGGCGAGGTTGCCGACGGCGGCGCCTTCGAGGGCGAAACTGACGACGGGGACGTGGCAGGCGTCGGCGGTGGCTTGGCAGAGGAGGCGGTTTTTGGAGCCGCCGCCAACGATGAGGATGCGGTGGAACTTGCGGCCGGCGAGGCGCTCGAAGGTGGCCTTGGCGTCAGCGTGGCCGCGGGCGAGGGAATCGCAGATGAGGCGGGTGTAGGCGGCGAGGGTGGCGGGCGGGGGCAGGCGGCGTTTTTTCAACTGTGCGTCGAGGGCGGCCTTCATGGACTTGGGGTTGGTGAGGGCGGGGTCGGTGACGTCGAGGAGGGCGGGGGGGGGCGGGGAGTTCTTCGGCGGCGGTGATGAGGGCGGCCCAGTCGGCGTCGGTGAGGGGGCGGGTGGCGAAGTCCTTGAGGGTGCCTTCGAGGAGCCAGAGGCCGGTGATGTTGGTGAGGGGGCGGTAGCGACCGTCGCCGAGGCGTTCGTTGGAGATGCGGGCGGCGAGCGCGGCGGGGCCGAGGAGGGGGGCGTCGCTTTCGAAGCCGACGAGGGACCAGGTGCCGGAGCTGAGGAAGAGGTCGGCGCCGTCGGGGGCGGCCGGCATGGCGTCGTAGGCGCAGGCGGTGTCGTGGCCGGGGACGGCGATGACTTGGGTGGCGCGGAGGGCGGGGATGTTTTTAACCCGGCCGAGTTTGGTGCCGGCGAGTACGGGGGGGGTAAACCAGGTGGCGGGGATGCGGAAGTGATCGAGGGCGGCCGGGGACCAGGCGGGGGCTTGGACGTCGAGGAGCTGGGTGGTGCTGGCGATGGTGAGCTCGTGGGCGATGCGGCCGGAGAGGAGGTAGTTGAAGTAGTCGGGGAGGAGGAGGCAGTGGGTGGCGAGGTCGGGGAGGGCGGGGCTGGACGCGAGGGTCTCGGCGAGTTGGAGGGAGGTGTTGTAAAAGACGTTGGGGATGCCGGTGGCGGCGTAGAGGCGGGCGAGGGCGGCGGGGTCGGCGGCGAGGGCGCGGAGGCCGGGCTGGGTGCGGGCGTCGCGGTAGGCGTGGACGGGGTAGACGAGGCGGCCGGCGGAGTTGAGGAGGACGTGGTCGACGCCCCAGGTGTCGACGCCGACGGAGGAGAGGGTGGCGCCGCGGGGCAGGGCGGCGACGGCGGCGGCGAGTCCGGTCTGGATATCGGTCCAGAGGGCGGCGATGTGCCAGTAGTCGTGGGCGCCGAGGGAGTGGAAGGCGTTGGCGAAGCGGTGTACCTCGCGGAGGGTGAGGCGGTCGTTTTTCCAGGTGCCGAGGATGACCCGTCCGCTGGTGGCGCCGAGGTCGATGGCGGCGAGGTGGAGGGGGCGGGCGGCGGGCATGGGAACGGAATTCAGCGTGGAACCACGAAAGACACGAAAGGACAGGCGGCCGGAGTCGGAGGGAGACGGGCGGGCGGGCGTAGGTGGGCGGAGTCGGACGGGCGAGGGTTCTTTAGACGAGTTGCAGGGCTTCGGAGGCGCGGCGGGCGTGGGTTTGGTAGAAGGTGGTGTATTCGGGCTTTTTGATGTCGACGTCCCAGGTGGGGATCATGGCGCGGAGGCGTTGGCGGCCGTCGACGGAGGCGATGAGTTCGGGGAAACAGAGCTTCACGACCTCGAGCACGATGTGGACGGAAGTGGAGGCGCCGGGGGAGGCGCCGAGGAGGGCGGAGAGGGTGCGATCCTCGTTGGTGATGATTTCGGTGCCGTAGTGGACGATACCGGCCTGACCGTCGGTTTTTTTAATGGCTTGGACGCGGATGCCGGCGTCGATGAGTTTCCAGTTCTCCTTTTTCGCGCCGGGGTAAAAAACGCGGAGGACGGCGAGGCGGTCGTCCATCGACTGGGTGCCTTGTTGCACGAGGTATTTGATGAGGTCGAGGTTGGTGGCGCCGATCTTGAGGAGGGTGCCGAGGTTGTGGGGTTTGATGGAGCCGGGCAGGTCGAGGGGGCCGCCTTTTTTGTGCAGGAACCGGGTGGTCCAGGAGGCGAAGGGGCCGAAGAGGAGGGTCTTTTTGCCGTCGAGGATGCGGGTGTCGAGGTGGGGCACGGCCATGGTGGGCGCGGCGTCGAGGGGCTGGCCGTAGACCTTGACCTGGTGTTGCGCGACGATGGCGGGGTCGTCGCAGACGAGCCACTGGCCGCCGATGGGGAAGCCGCCGAGGCCCCGGCTCTCCGGGATGCCGGCTTTCTGGAGGAGAGGGAGGCTGCCGCCGCCGGCGCCGATGAAGACGAATTTGGCGTGGTTGCGCCGGACCTGGCCGGTGGCGAGGTCGCGGATGGTGACGGACCAGCCCGCGTCGGTTCGGGCGAGGCCGGTGACGCGGTGGCGGGTGGCGAGGCCGCAGTCCTCCTGGCGGCCGAGCCAGGTGAGGAGTTTGCGCGAGAGGTTGCCGAAATTCACGTCGGTGCCTGCGTCCATCCGGGTGGCGGCGACGGGGCCTGCAGGGCGGTCGGCGGTGAGCAGGGGGGCCCAGGCGGCGATGGTGGCGCGGTCGGTGGAGAAGGCCATGTCGCGGAAAAAGGGGTGCGCGGCCAGGGCGGTGTGGCGGGCGCGGAGGTAGTCCACCCATTTCGCGCCGTGAACGAAGCTGAGGTGGGCGACGGGGTTGATAAACTCCTTGGGTTGGTCGATGAGGCCTTCGGTGACGGCGCTGGCCCAGAATTGGCGGGAGCGCTCGAACTGTTCGAAGATCTTGATGGCGTTGGACACATCGACGGTGCCGTCGGCGGCCTGCGTGGGGGTGTAGCTGAGTTCGCAGAGGCCGGCGTGGCCGGTGCCGGCGTTGTTCCAGCCATCGGAGGCCTCTTGGGCGAAGCCCTCGGTGGCCTCGTAAACCTGGATGCTCAGGCGCGGGTCGAGCCGCTTGAGGAGGGCGCCGAGGTGCGCGGACATGACGCCGCTGCCGATGAGGATGACAGCGGGGTTGTCGATGTGCGTGGAGTGCTTCATGGGAAAAGGGAAGGGCGCGGGGCGGGTCGGCCCGGAGGAGTCGGTAATGAGTGCGAGGTAAGCAGTTTTGGCGAATCGTCCAGAATCATTCAATATCTATCAAAATCTACCAAGGCGAGGGGTGGCGACGCTGCGCGGGGAAGCGGTTGTGGTAGGCGCCGGCTTTGCGACCAGGCCGGCGGCGTCGAAGCGAAACCACTCCACCGCATGGAGGCCCGAGACGGACTTGTAGACGATGCAGACCGAATCCACGCCGGTTGCAGACCTCGATGAGTTCGAAGTGGAGGTAGGGTATTTTTTGCAGGGCCTTTTGCCAGTAGGCGCCGACGGCGGCGTTGCCCTGCAGGGTGCCGCGGGGGACGCCCGTCATGATAGCGATGAAGGGCGCGCTCGGCTCGAAGTCGTCAGCGTAGTGGGCGGGGATTTTGGCCAGGTCGTGGGCGTTCCACGCCGCGATCCACTCCTCGGCAAACCAGGTGGCGAACGCGGGGTCGATCATGGCGCGCGGCGGCGGCGGCGAGGGCGGCGGCGGCGCGCGGTCAGGCAGGGGCGAGCAGGCGCTCTTCGGCGGCGAGGAGGACCTCGGAAAAGGCCTCGGGGGTGGCGGCCTGGAGCAGGGCCTCGCGGTTGGCGGAGTCCTTGAAGATCTTGCAGAGGGTGGAGACCACCTGGAGGTAGCCCATGGGGTTGCTCTTGGGGGTGCCGAGGACGAAGAGCAGGCGGACGGTCTGGTTGTTTTTCTCGAAGTTTACGCCGGCGGGGCTGCGGCCGATGGCGAGGACGAGGTCGCTGACGTGTTCGGTGCGGGCGTGGGGCAGGGCGATCTCGTTGCCCAGGCAGGTAGTGTCGAGGCGGTCGCGGGCGAGGAGTTCCTGGTAAAAGCCGGTGTAGTTGATGACCAGCGGGTGGCCGTCGAGGCGGCGCGCGACCTCGTTGAGCGCGGCGGTGCGCTTGGTGGATTGCACCGCGAGCACGATGCGGGACGGGTCGATGAGATTTCGGAGGAGGCCGGCCATTACGAGCGAGGGTCTAAATCGTCGTGAAAGGTTGTCGCGGAAGAGAGGATTCGAACGGTCCGCCGCGCGAAAAAGTTGGCAAGCGCCGAGTGTCTATCGGCGCGCGAATTTAACGCGTAGGCGGACGCGCGCGCGGCTCAATCGAGATCACGGGCGGCGAGGTCGTCCTCGTCCCAGCCGAAGTAGTGGCCGAGCTCGTGCAGATAAGTGACGCCGACCTCGGCGATGAAGCCCTCGCGGTCTTGCTCGACGAACTCCCAGATGTTTTCCAGGTAGAGGCTGATCTGCGGCGGCATGGGCTGGTCCTGGGAGACCTCCTCGCCGTGGGCGGAGCCGTCGAAGAGGCCGAGGATGTCTTCCGGAAAACCTTCCTCGACGATGTGGGCCGGCGGGCGGGCCTCGTAGTGGACGGGGATTTTTTTGGCGAAATCGCGGACGGGCGGAGGGAGACGGCGGATGGTCGCCTCGACCTCTTTGGCGGCGGCGGCGGTACGTTGAGCGGGGGTCATTTCGGGGAGCTGTAGCGGGGGTCGAATAAAAGGCGAGACGAGGCGCGTGTAACCGTGCGGCGGGGCATGCGTCTTGGTTTTTATGCAACCGATGGCGCCATCGGACGCAGTGTTCCGATCTCCGGCTGAAACCCGAGTTTACCCAACCCAACGTTAGCGAAACCCGATTGATTCTATCCTATGAAAACCAAAATCCAGACCGTGTTGTGGAGCCTCTTGCTCGCCTCCGGCGTCATGCTCGCCCCCATCCTCCGCGCCGAAGAAGGCGCCCCCGAAAAGAAACCCCGCCAAGAGCGCCCCGAGGGCGGTCCCCGCGGCGGCGGTGGCATCGAGCAGATGAGGGACCGGCTCGGCCTCACGGACGAGCAAGTGGAGAAACTGAAGCCCATCCTCGCCGCGCAGCGCGGGGAGGTGCAGGCCGCCCGCAAGGAGCTGGGCAGGGACGCGGATCGCGCGGTGGTGCGCGAGAAGATGGATGCGATTCGCGAGACTTATAAGCCGCAGATCGCGGCCGTCCTCACCGAGGAGCAAAAGGCGAAGTGGGCCAAGGCGCAGGAGCGCCGACAGGGCGGGCCTGGTCCGGATGGCGGTGGACGTCCGGAAGGCAAGGGTCGGCCCGACGGCGCCGGCGGCCCGCCTCCGCCGCCCCAGGGTTGAGCGGAAGCGCCGCGCCCACCGGCGTGGCCGGATGCCCGGGGGGGCAGGCGGCGGGGCGGGTGGGCGCGTGTTTGTGTGTGTTACGTTATAAAAATCGAGAGCCCCGTCGCGCGATGCGGCGGGGCTTTTTTTTGCGCGGAAAGTTAGAAGACGGAGCGCCGGAGCGGCGGGGTGCGGCGACCCCGCCCTACACGCTCAGGCGCGGGCGAGCTGGTCGCGGGCGGCGTGGACGGCGGGCCAGCGGTGGGCGGGGATGGCGGGGCCGGAGTGGCCGACGCACTCGGCGCCGAGCAGGGCTCCGAGCGCGCCGCAGCGCGCGAGCGGCCAGCCCTGGAGGAAGGCGTGGAGAAAGCCGCCGGCGAAGCTGTCGCCCGCGCCGTTGGTGTCGGTCACCGCGGGGACGCGCACGGGCTCGATGCGGTGCAGCTCGTCGCCGCGCGCGATCCACGCGCCGTCCTTGCCGATCTTGACCACGGCGACCAGCCCGGGGGCCTCGGCGGCGAGCCGGCCGGCGAGCGCGGGATAGTCGTCACCAGAATCCGGATACAGGGCGCGGATCTCGTCCTCGTTGGCGAAGACGACGTGGAGTCCGCCGGCGCGAAGCTGGGCGAGCAGCCAGTCGCGGGTGGCGCGAATGACCTCGAAGGAGGCGAAGTCGAGCGAGACGGTGGCGCCGGAGGCGCGCGCGCCGGCGAGGGCGGCGTCGGCGAGGGCGGGGTTGAAGACGAGGTAGCCCTCGATGTGGGCGTGGCGCACGCCGGCAAAATCGACGGCGGTGATCTCCTCCGGCGCGAGGGTGAGGGCGGCGCCGAGGTCGGTGCGCATGGTGCGGTCGGCGTCGGGCGTGATGAGCGCGAGGCACCGGGCGTTGGCGCGGTCGGGGCTGGTTTTGAAACGG
>JBBRHC010000189.1:0-7455 GCA_038223295.1 Opitutales bacterium | reverse complement strand
GCCATAACAAACGCCGTTCGCGCCCTCCCCGTCGGCATCCTCAAGGGCGTGGACCAACAACACACCGGCCGCGTTGATCGCATCGACATGGACTTCCTCACCCACCTCATCGACCGCGACATCCTTCCCATCATCCAGCCCATCGGCTACGGCCCCGAGGGGCACACCTACCGCATTAATTCCGATCTCCTCGCCGCCGAGGTCGGCGAGGCCCTGGGCGCCTCCAAAGTCATCTACCTCGGCGCCCTCGCCGGCCTCGAAATCAACGGCGAAATCAAACGCGAACTGCCCGTCGAACGCCTCCGCACGATCCTCAAGGAAACCCCTTCCCAGATCGCGCCCGCAGGCCTGAGCAAAGCCCAGAACGCCGTGCGCGCCATCGAGACCGGCGTCTCCCGCGTCCACCTCGTCGATGGCCGCACCTTCGACGGCCTCATCAACGAGATTTTCTCCAACGAAGGCGTGGGCACGCTCATCTACGCGAACGATTACCAGCAGATCCGCCAGGCCCGCCGCGCCGACGTGCGCCACATCTACAACCTCACCCGCGCCGCCGTGCGCCGCGAGGAGCTCCTCCACCGCACCCAGGGCACCATCGAGAAACACATCGACCAGTTCTACGTCTTCGAGATCGACGAGAACATCATCGCCTGCGTCACCCTCGCCTTTTACCCCGACAAGCCCCAGCTCGCCGAGGTCGGTTCGCTCTACGTCCTGCCCTTCTACCAGAATCGCGGCATCGGCCGTAAACTCATCGAGTACGCCTGCCTGCGCGCCAAAGAAAAGGGCGCCGCCCAAGTCCTCGCGCTCTCCACCCAGAGCTACTCGTTTT
This sequence comes from Opitutales bacterium, assembly GCA_038223295.1. GTDB lineage: Bacteria > Verrucomicrobiota > Verrucomicrobiia > Opitutales > Opitutaceae > IMCC26134_A. Next base: position 6,623 of record JBBRHC010000189.1, on the reverse strand, counting down.
TCATCTCGGTGATGAACTTCGAGGAAACCACCCCCGCCGCCCTCCCCGAGGCCCGCCTCAAGACCTACGCCGACAGCGGCCGCAATCCCAAGGTCCTGATCAAAATCCTCTAGCCCCGCGCCCCGGCAACGCCGCGCCGCCCCTCGCCCATCGCCCTTCGCCCCTTCATGGTCGCCTCCCGCATCGCCCAGTTCACCGCCTTGGTCGCCGACCAGCCCGCCAATCCGCTCTTTCGTTTCAGCCTCGCCCAGGCCCTCGACGCCGCCGCCCGCCTGCCCGAGGCCATCGAGCACTACCGAGCCTGCGCCGCCTCCCGCGCCGACTGGATGATGCCCCGCATCCTCCTCGGCAAAGCCCTCCTCCGCACCGGCGATCCCGCTGACCGCGCCGCCGCCCGCCCCATCCTCGACGAGGCCCTCACCCTCGCCATCGCGCAGGACCACGACGACCCCGCCGCCGAGCTGCGCGCCTTGCTCGCCTCCCTCTGACCCGGGAAAAATCATTTGCGCGCGCCACCCGTCCGCTTACCTATTTTCCGGCAACTCATGAACCAAGTTGCCACGCCCGCCGCCCTCGACAGCGCCCACGCCATCGACGCCGATTTTTATCTCCCGGCCGAAAAGTTTTTCCCCGCGAACCTGCCCGTTGCCCTCACCTTCGACGACGTCTCCCTCGCCACCCTCTACTCGGACATCTTGCCGAAAGACGCCGACACCGGCACCGCCCTCTCCGAGGCCCTCCGCCTCTCCATCCCCGTCGTGTCCTCCGACATGGACACCGTCACCGAGTCCCGCATGGCCATCGCCATGGCTCTCAACGGCGGCCTCGGCCTCATCCATTACAACATGACGCCCAAGGATCAGGTCAAAGAGGTCGCCCGCGTGAAACGCCACATCCACGGCCTCATCCAAGACCCCATCACCGTCACCCCCGACCAGCTCATCGGCGACATCCTCGCCCTCGTCGAAATCAAGAAATACGATTTCCGCACCTTCCCCGTCCTCGACGCCGCCGGCAAACTCATCGGCCTCCTCCCCGGCTCCGCCGTCCGCGATCGCTACCGCGCCCGCACCGTCGCCCAGGCCATGAACCCCCGCGGCGACCTGCTCACCCTTAACGCCCGCCAGCTCCAGCCCGATCCCATCAAGGCCGCCGACGCCTTCTTCACCGAACACGTCGGCATCCATAAGATGCTCATCGTGGACGACCATGACCACCTCCGCGGCCTCGTCACCTTCTCCGACGTCGACCGCATCATGACCGACGCCAAAGCCCGCCGCAAACCCGCCCGCGACGCCGATTTCCGCCTCGTCGCCGGCGCCGCCATCGCCCCCGTGCGCCTGCCCGACGGCCGCCTCGACCGGGATAAAATCCTCGCCCACGTCGGCCACCTCGTCGACGAGCACATCGACGCCGTCGCCATCTCCACCGCCCACGGCCACACCGCCGGCGTCGGCGACATGGTGAAAATGATCCGCGCGGCCTTCCCCGCCCTCACCGTCATCGCCGGCAACGTCACCTCCGGCGCCGGCGTCGCGTTCCTCGCCGATTGTGGTGCCAACGTCATCAAGGTCGGCCAGGGCCCCGGCTCCATCTGCACCACCCGCATCGTCGCCGGCGTAGGCATCCCCCAGCTCACCGCCCTCTACGTCGCCTCCCGCGCCGCCCAGGTCAGCGGGGTAAAAATCCTCGCCGACGGCGGCATCACCAAATCCGGCGACATCGTCAAAGCCCTCACCCTCGCCGACGGCGTCATCCTCGGCGGCCTCCTCGCCGGCTGCCGCGAGGCCCCCGGCGAGATCATGGAGATCAACGGCAAACTCTATAAACAGTATCGCGGCATGGGCTCCCTCGCCGCCATGCAGGCCGGCAGCGCCGCCCGCTACGGCCACGACAAAACCGACAAGACCCGCAAGCTCACCGCCGAGGGCATCGAGGCCCTCAAGGAAGTCTCCGGCAGCACCGACGACGTGTTGGCCAACCTCGTCGGCGGCCTGCAAAGCGGCATGGGCTACCTCGGCGCCGCCGACCTCCCCACCCTCCGCCAAAAAGCACGCTACATCCGCGTCTCTCCCGCCGGCCAAAAAGAAGCCGCCCCCCACGACGTCATCGAGATCAAGGCCGGCGCCAAGAGCTGATGCCAAACCCCGTTCTTTTGGATTTCAGGTGGGGCGTGACCGCTGGGCGCGCCGCTCCGAAACCCGGGCGGCCCGGCGATCCGTCCCTACCCTTGATCGGTCTCAAAGCTACGGGTGTCCGGCACGATGCCTTCGCCGCCGGTCCACGGACGCGCCCCCAACCGATTCTACCGCCCGCGATCTGACGCACTCACGCGCCCGGCCGGCTCCCCGCGGTGGCCCCGCCCCGTCATCTATCCGCCAGATATTTTTGCAGCGTCGCCTCCAGCATCGAGATCTGCACCGGCTTCGCCAGATAGTCGTCCATGCCCGCCGCCAGGCATTTTTCGCGATCACCCATCACCGCGTTCGCCGTCATCGCCACGATCGGCACGCGCGAGTTCAGCACCCCGCCGGCCGGATCGCGGATCGCCGCCGTCGCCGCGTAGCCGTCCATCTCCGGCATCTGGCAATCCATGAAAACCAGATCGTAGTGCCGGCCCGCCAGCGCCGCCACGCCCTCGCGACCGTTGTTCGCCAGATCCACGCTCGTGTAGCCGAGCTTGCCCAGCAAGGCCCTGGCGACGCGCTGGTTAACCATATTGTCCTCCACCACCAGGATACGGGCCGTCTTCGCCGCCACTTCCGGCTTGGCCACCGCCACCGCCTTCGCGACCGCCGCCGTCTCTAGCCCGGGCGTGCCGACCAGCACCGTCACCTGGGCCGGTCGCGTGCAGCCCGCCACCGCCGCGCCGGAGAGCGTGCGCACCGCCACCGGGCGACCGCTCAGCACCCCGATCACCTGTTCCTCGTGTATCGGTTTTCCAATGACGGCAAACCCCTCCGGCGCCGACAACACCCGCCCGAACGGCACGAGCAGTACCACTCTCGGCTCGCTCACCCGCCGGCGCATCTCCTCGCGGAGGATGATTTCGGCCTCCGCATCAACCAGCCGCGCATCGATAAGCAACACCCCGCCCTCCTCGCATTCGCGTCGCCAGTCCGGGCGCACGCCGGGCTCCTCGCGCCAGCACACCGCCGCCGCGCCGCGCGCCGCCACCAGGGCCGCCAGCGCGTCCCGCGCCTCGCGATTGCCCTCGATCACCCGCACGCGCAGCCCCGCCAGCTCGGTTGCCACGACCTGCCGGGTGATCGGCCACAGACGCACGGAAAACGCGAAGGTCGAGCCCCCGCCGGGCGCGCCCACGACCGTGATATCGCCGCCCATTAAATTGACCAACTGCTTGGTGATCGCGAGCCCCAGCCCGGTGCCGCCGTATTTGCGCGTCGTCGAGCTGTCCACCTGCATGAACGGCGTGAACAACGACGCCACTCGCTCCGGCGGTATGCCGATGCCCGTGTCCGTCACCTCGAACCGCACCGTGTCGTCCGATTGCCGCTCGGTCGGCGGCAAGGCCCGCAACACCACCGCGCCGCTCGGGGTGAATTTCACCGCGTTGCCCACCAGATTGACCAGGACCTGCTTCAGTCGCCCCGGATCCCCGCGCACCCGCAGCGGCGTGCGCGGCTCCACTTTGCAAACCAGCTCCAGTCCCTTCTGGTCCGCGCGCAAGGCCAGCAGGTCGAGCGTTTCCTCCAGCAGGGGACGCAGATCGAACTCCACCGCCTCCAGCTCCACCTTACCGGCCTCGATCTTGGAAAAATCCAGGATGTCGTCGATCAAGGCCAGCAAGGACGCGCCGCTCGCGCGCACCACCTCGGCGTAGCCGTGTTGCTCCTCAGTCAAGGGCGAGTCCAGGAGCAGGCCGGTCATGCCGACCACGCCGTTCATCGGCGTGCGAATCTCGTGGCTCATCGTGGCCAGAAAAGCGCTCTTCGCCCGGCTCGCCTGCTCCGCCTGCTCGGCCAGTTCGCGTTGCCGGTGCATCGCGGCCTCCAGGCTCAGGTTGCTCGCCTCCAGTTCGCGCTTCGAACGCAGCAGCTCCTCGTCCACCTGCTTGCGCGAGGTCACCTCGCGCGAGATCGCCACATAGCGGGCGCCCTGCTGTGCGGAGTCCCCGGCGCGTGCGATCAAAAGCTCGAACCACCTCGCCTCTCCACCGAGCTCCATGCGGTAGTCGCGCAGCGTCGACACGCCGACGCGGTCCGCCTCCGCCATCGCATCGTGCACGAGCTCCGCGATGGCCGGCGGCACCATCTCGCGGACGGTGCGGCCCAGCAGAATATCCTTCGGCCGCACCAGATCCTGCGGCCGATGCGCGTGGACCGAGAGGTAACGCCCTTCGCCATCCACCTCGAACAGGATGTCCGGCACCGCCTGCAGAATCGCCTCCATCCGATCCCGCGTGCGGCGAATCTCGTCCTCGCGCTCGTGCGAATCGGTCACGTCCATGATGTGCCCGTTCCACAGGATCGCGCCGCCCGGCTCACGCTCCGGGTTCGAGTGCCCGCGCAACCAGCGCACCACCCCGTCCGGAAACCGCACCCGATACTCCATCCGCAGCGGCTGCATGGTGCGCCCCGACTCCTCCACCGCCGCCGCCACGCGATCACGGTCGTCGGGATGCAGCCGCTCGAAAACCACCGCCGCATCCTTTTGCACCTCCTCAACCGACACACGGTAGATGCCCCGGATACCTTCGCTTGAGTAAGGGAAAGTCACCCTCCCGTTCGGAAACAAACGATATTGGAACACCATTCCAGGAACGAGATCCGCGATGCGTCGCATACGATCCGGCTCCGCGCTGTCGGAGAATGGCCCCCGCGTCCCGGAAGATTTCCGAGACCTCGCCCGCCACCATTGCTTCCAGAAACGCATGGCACAATGCTTACGTGCCCGGAACCGTTTTCAAGCGCGCCAAAGGAGTAGTTTATGGGCTTGTGACAAACCAACATGGGAAACACCCCCGCCCGTCGCGCCCCGCCCGCCTGCCGCGGCTACTTCTCCACCACGAAGCCCTGATACGGGGCCTGCTGATTTGGCGGGATGCGCACTTTCATGAAGACGCCCTCGTCGCGCTGCTCCTCCTGCTGCACGTGCCCGATCTGATGCGCACGGGCGACGAGTTCGTAGCGCGCGTGCGGCACCAGCAGCGTCATCTGGCCAAACGCGTCCGCGATCAGCTCCAGACACTGGTCGATCAGCAGCGGCAGCCCCTCGCCGGACCGCGCGCTGAGGAAGATCGCGTCCGGCGCCAGCGCCCGCGCCCGCATCAGGTGGGCCTCGTCGGCCGCGTCCACCTTGTTGAAAATCATGAGCATGCGTTTCTCGTTCGCCCCGAGCTCGCGAAGGACCCCGAGCGTGGTCGCGTGGTGCGCGGCGACGTTGGGCGCGGTGACGTCCAGCACGTGTATCAGGAAATCCGCGACGATCGCCTCCTCCAGCGTCGCCTTGAACGCCTCCACCAGCCGGTGCGGCAGGCGGCGGATAAACCCCACCGTGTCCGTCACCAGGAGCTTCTGGTTGCCGCGCAGCATGAGCTGCCGCGTGGTCGGATCGAGCGTGGCGAAGAGTTTGTCCTCCGCCAGCACGCTCGCGCCGGTGAGGGCGTTGAGCAGGGATGATTTGCCCGCGTTGGTGTAGCCCACGATGGCCGCCGTGGGCACCGGCACGCGCTGGCGCTTGTGGCGCTGCACGCCGCGTTGCTTCACCACGTCGGCGAGTTCGCGCTTCAGCCGCACGACGCGGTCGTTCACCAGGCGCCGATCCTGCTCGAGCTGGGTCTCGCCCTCGCCGCCCATCGCGCCGCCGCCCCCGCCGCCGCCGCGCTGGCGCGAGAGATGCGTCCAGGCCCGCGTCAGGCGGGGCAGCGAATACTCCATGCGGGCGAGCGCCACCTGCAGCACCGCCTCGCGTGTGCTCGCGCGGTCCGCGAAGATATCCAGGATCACCTCCTCGCGGTCGATCACCGCCAGGCCGGACAACTTTTCCCAGTTGCGCTGCTGCGCCGGCGAGAGCGACTCGTCGAACACGATCAAATCGGCCCCGATCTCCTTGGCGCGCGCGATGATCTCGTCGGTCTTGCCGCTGCCGATCAGCGTCGCCGGCGTGGGCTGGCGCAGGTTCACCAACTGGGTCTCGGCGACCTCGATGCGCAGGTTTTCCACCAGCTCGACCAGCTCGGTCAGCAACTCGTCCGCCTCGCCCTCCGGCATTTCGTGCGTCTGCACGCCGACGAGCAGAGCGCTCTGGCAGCGTTTGGATTCGGTCGCGGGAACTTGATCGAGAAAATCGGCCATGGGGAGGATGCGTGGGGGGAGCGGAAAAGATTTTAGCGACGGCTCGGCACGAGCACCACCTGCATGCCGGCGGCGCGCGCCGCACGCATGCCCGGCTCGGCGTCCTCGAATACCAGGCAGCGCCCGGGGGCCACGCCGATGCGCCGCGCCGCCTCGAGGAACATATCGGGAAAGGGTTTTCCCCGTCCGGGCGCGACGTCGTGCGGCGTCACGACGATCTTGAACAAGTCCGCCAGGCCCGCCGCCTCCAAGGCGGGCAAGGCGATGTCGGGGGAGCCCCCCGTCGCGAACGCCCCCCGGTGCGTC
>JBBRHC010000188.1:0-7490 GCA_038223295.1 Opitutales bacterium | reverse complement strand
TTGAGGCCCATGGGGCCGCGGGCGTGGAGGCGGTCGGTGCTGATGCCGATCTCGGCGCCGAAGCCGAACTCGAAACCGTCGTTGAAACGGGTGCTGGCGTTCCAAGGGACGACCGCGCTGTCCACGGCGGCTTGAAATCGGCGCGCGGCGGGCTCGTCGGCGGTGATGATGGCATCGGTGTGGCCGGAGCCGTCGCGGTTGATGAGGGCGACGGCGGTCTCGAGGTCGGGTACGACGCGGACGGCGAGGATGAGGTCGAGGAATTCGGTGGTGTAGTCGGCCTCGGTGGCGGGTTGAGCGCCCGCGAGCGGGCGGCCTACTTCGGAGGAGGCGAGGATGGCGAGGGCGGCGGGGTCGCAGCGGAGTTGCACGCCTTTGGCGAAGAGGGCGGCGGCGAGGGGGGGGAGGGCGGCGGGGGCGATGGCGGCATGGACGAGGAGTTGCTCGGCGGTGTTGCACACGCCGGGGCGCTGGGTCTTGGCGTTGAGGAGGATGCGCTCGGCCATGGCGAGGTCGGCGGATTTGTCGACGTAGACGAAGCAGACGCCGGTGTAGTGCTTGATGACGGGGATGGTGGAGTTTTGCGCGACGAAGCGGATGAGGGATTCGCCGCCGCGGGGGATGATGCAGTGGATGAGGGTATCGAGCTTTAGAAGGGTGTGCAGGGCGGCGCGGTCGGTGGTGGGGATGAGCTGGACGGCGTCGGGGGGGAGGCCGGTGTCGGCGAGGGCGCGGGTGATGAGGGCGGCGAAGGCGGTGTTGGTGTGAAAGATCTCTTTGCCTCCGCGGAGGATGGAGGCGTTGCCGCTTTTGAGGCAGAGGATGGCGCAGTCGATGGTGACGTTGGGGCGGGCCTCGTAGATGATGCCGACGACGCCGATGGGGACGCGGCGTTTGGTGATGCGGAGGCCGTTGGGGCGGGTCCACTGCTCGAGAGTGGCGCCGACGGGGTCGGGCAGGGCGGCGACCTGGCGGACGGACTCGGCGAGGTGGTCGAGGCGGGCGGGGGTAAGGGTGAGGCGGTCGATCTGCGCGGCGGGGAGGGCGGCGGCGTGGGCGGCGGCGAGGTCGAGGGCGTTGGCGGCGAGGAGCGCGGCGGACGCGGCGGGTAGGAGCTCGGCGAGGCGGAGCAGGGCGGCGTCCTTGCGCGCGGTGGGCGTGGTGGCGAGCACGAGCGAGGCGGCGCGGGCGCGGTGCGCGAGCGCGGTGACTTGGGCGGCGAGGTCGGGAGTGGCGTCGGACATGGGAACGGGGCGGACGGAAGGATTGGCCGCAAGAAGGCGCAAAAGACGCAAAAAAGGAAGAGGAGTTGTGGGTGAACGGAGGGCGGCGGCGCGGGAGGCGGGCGCCACGTCGGAGTTGTGTTGGGGAGGCGGGTGGGTTTGGTGGCGGAATGGCCGACTCGAAGTTGCTCGAAACGTTTCCCAATCCCGCGCCGCAGCGCGACTATGTGATCGCGCATACGCATCACGAATTCACCTCGGTGTGCCCGATGACGGGGCATCCGGATTTCGCGCAGATCACGCTGCGCTACACGCCGGACAAAACCTGCGTGGAGCTGAAGTCGCTCAAGCTGTACTTCCACGCGTTTCGCAACGAGGGGATCTTCTTCGAGGCGGTGACGAACAAGATTTGCGACGATCTGGGCGCGGCGCTTTTGCCCCGGAAATTGGAGATCGTGGCGGATTGGAAGGCGCGCGGGGGCTTCACCTCGGTGGTGACGGCGACCTGGACGCCGGTGGCGGCGGGGACAAAGGCGGTCCCGCCGGCGAAGCCGAAGGCGGGCGCGGGGGCGGGGAAAAAAAGGTAAGCGCGCCGGCGGGCGGAGCGGCGGACGTGGCGGCCGGGGTGGCCCGTGCGAGACGTATACGGAGGGAGACCGGCGGGAGGCCGGCGCTCCGTAAAATCTGGAAACGGACCGCGCCCGCGCGGGGAGGGCGCGGGGCGCGCTACTTGAACTCTCGTTCCCAGGTGCTCTCGGTGGCGAGGCGGGAGGGGGTGGCGGATTCGAGCACGAGGCTATCGCCTTGGTAAACGCGCAGCCAGATGCCGTGGAGGGTGTCGCGGGTTGTGGTGTCGCTGGTGCCGACCCAGTTCAGGCCGCTTTTGAGCTCGGTGCCGCGGGTGGTGACGGTGTCGCTCCGGGCGGTGACACGGTCGATGGCGGGGAGGGGGTCGAATGTCGCGCGACCGGATTTGCCGCGTATGGCGGGCTTGCGGCCGGAGTTCTGGACGACGTCGGACTTGATGTAGATGACGTATTCGGCGCGCAAACCCTCGATGGGTTTGCGGGTGAGGTTGCGAAGGGTGATGGAGTAGCCCCAATCGTCGTCGGTGAGGGTGAGGGCGCGCTTCACGAGGGTGTTATCCGTGAGGGTGATGTCCTGGTAGGATTTGCGGGTGTCGAAGCGGGTGCGGTTCAGCTCGAGGGCGATGTCGCGGGCGGTGGGGGCGGGCGGCGGGCGGGCGGCGGCTTCGGCGGCCTCGGCGCGGAGGGCGGTTTGGTCGGTCTCGTGAAACGTGGCGATGGGCAGGGTGAAGGTTTGTCCGGTGTCGGTGCGTTTGATGCGGACTTTTTCGAGGCCGTCGAAGCCGAGCACCTCGGCCTCGATGGCGCGGCCATCGGCGGAGGTGAGGCTGCGGGCGGCGAGGGGGAGGGCGACGGGGGCGAGGAGCAGGGTCGCGAGCGAAATGACGGCGAGGGCGGGGGCGGAGGCGCGGCGCATGGGGAAGAGTTGCGCAACGGGGCGGGCGGCTGGCAAGACTCGGCTAGGTGGAAACGCCCAGGGTGGCGACGACCGCGGCGTGCAGGGCGGGGGTGGCGGCGGCGACGGTGTGGGCGGCGGGGTAGGCGGGTCCGCCGTGCCAGTCGGAGATGACGCCGCCGGCGCCACGCACGATGGGGATGAGGGCGGCGATGTCCCACGGGTTCATGATGGGGTCGAGGCAGATGTCGGCGTGGCCGGTGGCGAGGAGCAGGTAGCCGTAACAATCGCCCCAGGTGCGCACGAGGCGGGCGCGGGCGAGCAGGCGGTCGCAGGCGGGTCCGTCCTGATAGCGGGCGAGGTTGAGGTGATCGCTGGTGAGGAGGGTGGCCTCCTCGACGTGGCGAGTGGAGCGGCAGAGCACGGGACGGCCGTTGAGGGTGGCGGTGGTGTTGTCGCCGATGAGCAACTGGCCGAGGATGGGCTGGTGGATGCAGCCGAGCACGGGTTGTCCGCGGTGGAGCAGGGCGATGAGGGTGCCCCAGAGCGGAACGGCGGTGATGAAGCTCTTGGTGCCGTCGATGGGATCGAGTACCCAGACCCACTCGGCGTCCTCGCGGATGTTGCCGTACTCCTCGCCGATGATGCCGTGGTCGGGGTGGCGCGCCTCGATGCGGCGGCGGAGGAGCCGCTCGGCGCCGCGATCGGCGGCGGTGACGGGGGAGGCGTCGTCCTTGGCCTCGACGGCGAGGTCGGCGCGACCGTAGAAGGGGCGGATGAAGTCGCCGCTTTCGACGGCGAGTTCGGTGAGAAAGGCGCGGTGGGGGGCGAGGTCCATGGGTTGGAGCGAGTTGAAGCGAGTGGAGGCAAGCGGAGGATTAACCACGAAAAACACGAAACACACGAAAAAGGAGCGTCCGAATCATGAGGTCGGAACGGACGGGGGAGGGCGGGAAAGGCGGAGGACGAAGCGGGGAGGGTTGATCGGGGCTTGGGTTTTCGGGGGGTTCGTGTGTTTCGTGGTTAAAAAATGGCCTGGCCGGAACAACTCATCCACTTCGTCGATTTCGAGGGCTCGACCGTGTCGGGGGTTCTTGAATACGGGGTGGTTTCGCTGCGCGGAGGGGAGATCGTGGGGGCGCGGGGGCGGATGTGCCGGCCGACAGGGCGGGTGCGCCCGGAGGACGTGGCGATCCACGGGCTGGAGGCGGCGGCCCTGGCGGGGCACGCTCCTTTCGCGGAGGATTTCGAGGTGTTCGCGGCGCTGAGGGAGGGCGGTCCGCTGGCGGCGCATTTCGCGAATGCGGAGAATACCTTGATCAAGACGGCGTGGCCCTACGGGCGGGCGGCGCGGGATTTTTCGCGCGACGACGGGGCGACGACGGCGGACTGGGGGCCGTGGATCGACACGGGCCGGCTTTACCCGCAGGCGCGCGGGGCGGGCGGGGGAGTCGGCGGCGGCGGAGGTGGGGCCGGCGCGACCGTGAAGTTGGGCGGGCTGGTGGCGGCGGAGGGTTTGCAGGCGCGGCTGGATGAGCTGGCGGCGGGGCTGTGCCCGGCGGGGCGGCGCGGCTACCATGCGGCACTCTATGATGCGCTGGCGGGGGCCTTGTTGTTGGCGCGGCTCGCGGAGACGCCGGGCTGGGGGGGGAAATCGACGCGGTGGCTGATCGAGCACAGCACGCTGGATGCGGGGCGGCGCGAGGGGCTGCGCCAAGGCGAGCTGTTTTAACTTTTCTCACGGCTCCGAGCCGCGGGGAGCTCGGGCGGAACCACGGGATCGCCGCCGGCTGACGAACCCCGAGCCGGCCCGAGGGCGCGGAGGGTCGCGAGTGGGGCGAGGCCGAGGTCGGCCATCGACGCGGCCCGGAGGGTGGCGTGGGCGAAGGTGTCGCCGGTGGTGGCGGGGTTGGGCACGACGACGACGCGCAGGCCGGCGGCGGCGGCGGCTTGGTGGCCGGGCACGGAGTCCTCGAAGGCGATGGCGGAGTCGGCGGGAAGGCCGAGTTTTTGCAGGGCGGCGAGATAGATGTCGGGGGCGGGTTTGCCGCGCGGCACGTCTTCGCGGCAGACGATGGCGGCGAAACGGTCGAGCAGGCCGCGGGCGCGGAGGTGGCCCTCGACGTGGGGGTGGGAGGAATTGGAGGCGACGGCGAGGCGGAGGCCGGCGGCGCGGGCGGCGTCGAGCAGCTCGAGCACGCCGGGGCGCACGGGGGCCTCCCGGCAGAGGCGGCGGGCGAGGGTTTGGAACCGCGTCTCCAGAGCGCCCCGGTCGTGGAGTTCCGGATACGCGACCCAGAGGTTGGCGACCACATCGACGTGGCCGACCAGGGCGTGGAGCACGGCGCGGTCGGCGACCAGGCCATCCTCGGCGTGGATGGACTCCCAGGCGGCGACGATGGCGGATTCGGTGTCCACGAGCAGGCCGTCGAAATCAAAAATGAGGCCTAGCAGGAGCATGGGCGGCACGGTTGGCCGTCGTGGGCGGGGCGCAAGCGCGGGGCGTGTATTTTTCGCCGGGCGGGCGCGGCCGGGGCTGGACGCGGCGGCGCTTATGGGTAGCGGTGGGGTCATGCGTTCTCCCCGCCACCTCGCGCGTCGTCTCGGCGCGTGGGCGCTCGCCCTCCCTATCGCCATGTCCGCCACCGAAAACACCCCCGCCCCGGCCCCGGCCCCCGCCCCGACCCTCGCCCCCGTCGGCGCCTCGACCCGCGCCGCCGATCTAAAGCCCGCCACGCGCGAACGCGCCTTGATCGAGGCCGAGTTCAAGTGGGACTTCGTCGCCATCTATCCCGGTTGGGAGGCGTGGGAGGAAGGCATGCGCGGGCTGAGCGCGCGGATGGATGCGTTTGCCGTGCTCAAGGGCACGTTGAAGGACGGGCCGGACGCGCTGCTGGCGGCCTACCGGCTGTTCGACGAGATCGGGGTGCTCCAGTATCGCGTTTTTCGTTACCCGCAGTTGCAGCGTGACGCGGATACGCGCGACCAGGCGGTGGCGGCGCGTCTCCAGCAAGTGCAGGCGCTTTTTGCGAAGTTCGGGACGGCCACGGCGTGGTTCACCCCGGAGCTGCTGACCGTGCCGGAGGAGACGGTGCGGGGCTGGATCGACGCGACGCCGGCGCTCGGCGCGTATCGTTTCCCCATCCTCGACGCCTATCGCCAGCAGAAGCATGTGCTGGACGAGAAGGGGGAAAAATTATTGTCGTTCGCGTCGCGGTTTAACGAGACGCCACGCTCGGTTTATTCCGAACTAAGCACCTCCGACATCAAGTTCCCCACCGTCACGCTGGCCGATGGGAGCGAGGTGAAACTCACGCCGGGCGCGTATCAGCAGCTCCTCGCCACCAACCCGGTGCAGGCGGAGCGGGCGAAGGCTTTTGACGCGTTTATCGGCACTTACGAGGCGACGAAAAACACCTATGCGGCGATCTATCGCGGGGTGTTGGAGCGGGGCTGGTTTTTGAGCCAGGCGCGCGGGTATGCGACGACGCTGGACCGCGCGCTTGATGACAACGCGATCCCCACCGGGGTCTACACGACCTTGGTCGATACCGTGCGGGCGGGCGCCGCGCCGCTGCGTCGCTACCTGAAACTGCGCCAAAAAATCCTCGGGCTGGACAGCTACCATCTCTACGACGGGCAGGCCCCGCTGGTGAAGGACGACGCGGTGTGGCCCTACCGGCCGGCGCGCGAGCTGGTGCTGGATTCGGTGGCGCCGCTCGGGGCCGAGTATCAGGCCAAGTTGAAGGAGCTGCTCGAGGGCGGCCGGCTGGATGTCTACGAAAACGAGGGCAAGCGCTCCGGGGCCTACTCGGCCGGCGTGTATGGCGTGGGGCCCTACGTGCTCATGAACTACAACGACACGCAGGACGCGTTGTTCACCTTCGCGCACGAGATGGGGCACGCGATGCACACGCGCCTGTCGGAGGAGACGCAGCCCTTCGTGACGAGCAGCTACACGATCTTCGTGGCGGAGGTCGCCTCGACGGTGAACGAGCGCCTGATGCTGGAGCATTTGCTGGCGCGGACGACGGATGCGCGCCAGCGGTTCCTGCTCCTGCAGCACGCGATCGATTCCATCGTCGGCACCTTCTACACCCAGGTGTTGTTCGCGGATTTCGAGCGCCGGGCGCATGCGCGGATCGAGGCGGGCGAGCCGGTGACGGCCGATGTGCTCGGCGACATCTATGTGGGCTTGCTCGCGGATTACTACGGTGACGCGGCGGTGATCGACGAGAAGTACCGCCTGACTTGGACGCGTATCCCGCACTTCTACAACTCGCCCTACTACGTCTACCAGTATGCGACCTGTTTCGCCTCTTCGGCGAAGCTCTACGCCGATATGTTCACCGGCCCCGAGGCCGGGCGCGCGGCGGCGGTGGCGCGGTATCTCACCTTGCTCCGCAGCGGGGGCAACGACCACCCGATGGAGCAGTTGAAAAAGGCGGGCGTGGACCTCTCCGACCCCGCGACGGTGCGGGCGGTGGTCGATGAGATGGAGCAACTGGTGACGCGACTGGAGCGCGAGGCGGCGCTGTTGCCCTGAGGGGGCGAGCGGGACGCAGGCGGCGGGTGAGACAAAAAAAGCCGGCCCGATACGGGCCGGCCAGGAAAGACGCGGAAGCGAAGTCGGTGAAGACTTAGGCGCGGCGGCGGCGGTTGGCGGCGAGGGCGAGCACACCGAAGCCGGCGAGGGCGGCGTAGGTGGAGGGCTCGGGGATGGCGATGGGGACGGCCGCGAGGGTCACCATGTCGAAGCGCCAAGTGCCAGAGGTTGCGTAGGTG
>JBBRHC010000187.1:0-7494 GCA_038223295.1 Opitutales bacterium | reverse complement strand
CGTTTTTTGGCCTCGCGCAGCAGATCGGTGAAGGCGCTGAAGCCGTACGCGCGTTCGTTGAAGCCCGGGTTGCGGCGCTTGATCGCCTGCTTGACCATCGAGGCCCAGATGGCCTCGTCCGCTCCGCGCTCCTCGGTGAGCGCGCGCACGGCGGCGACGACCAGATCGATGGCCTTCGCCGGATCGGGGCCCTTGGGCATGACGACGGCGGCGGCGGCTTTGGACGCGTCCGAGCCGGCGCCGGTCGCGCCGGCGCCACCCGCGGCTCCCGCGCCGGCGGCGCCCGTCGCGCGCGTCTTAGCCTTGGGCGGCGGCGCGGCGCGCACGAGGTCGTCGTAGTAGATAAACTCGTCGCAGTTGGAGATGAACAAATCGGACGTGGAGTTTTTCACCCCGACGCCGATCACCGCCTTGCCGTTTTCCCGGAGCTTGCTGACCAGCGGCGAAAAATCCGAGTCGCCGCTGATGATGGCAAACGCGTCCACGTGCTCGTTGGTGTAACAAAGGTCGAGCGCATCCACGACCATGCGGATGTCGGCCGAGTTTTTCCCCGACATGCGCACATGCGGGATCTCGATCAACTCGAACGCCGCCTCGTGCAACGGGCGTTTAAAGTCCTTGTAGCGCTCGAAATCACAGTAGGCCTTTTTAACCACGATGTTCCCCTTGAGCAGCAGGCGCTCGAACACCTTGCCGATGTCGAACTGCGGGAAACGCGCGTCCTGCGCTCCCAGGGCGATGTTCTCCAGATCGAGAAAAACCGCCAGCGTGTAGGTCGGGTCGGGCGTGTTCATGGTGAGGCCGCTCCAAAACGGCGCGCCAAGCTAGGACGTTCCGCCCGCGCAAAGCCAGCGCGCAGCGGCCGCGAGGCAGGGTGCGAAGGCCCCGGGACCACGGCATCGAGCGGTTCCCGCCCACACTTCGCGGCCAAAACCCCGAGACCCGGTCCGCCTAAACCCGATGGGCCCGCGCCACGCTTGACCGCGCCCCGACCGACCCGCTTCCTGCCCGCATGAGCGACCGCCCGGCCACGCCCTCCACCGTTAAATATAAACGCATCGTCCTGAAACTCAGCGGCGAGGTGCTTCGAGGCAAAGGGGCTGATCCCATTGATCCGCAGATCCTTGAGGATATCTGCCGCCAGGTTAAAATCGTTCACGACCTCGGCATCGAGGTCTGCGTCGTCATCGGCGGAGGCAACATTTTCCGCGGCCTCACCGGCTCCCAGCGCGGCGTGGATCGCACCACCGGCGACTACATGGGCATGCTCGCCACCGTCATCAACTCCCTCGCCATCATGGATTGCCTGGAAAAACTCGGCGTCAGTTGCCGCGTCCAGTCCGCCATCCCGATGAACCAGGTGGCCGAGCCCTTCATCCTCCGCCGCGCCATCCGCCACCTCGAAAAAGGCCGCGTCGTCATTTTCGCCGCCGGCACCGGCAACCCCTATTTCTCGACCGATACCACCGCCGCCCTGCGCGCCTCCGAAATCCGCGCCGACATCATCATGAAGGCCACCAAGGTCGACGGCATCTACAACAAGGACCCCAAGAAACACGCCGACGCCGTCCGCTACGACTCCCTGCCCTTCATCGACGCCCTCAAGCAGCGCCTCAACGTCATGGATAGTACCGCCTTCTCGCTCTGCATGGATAACAACATGCCCATCCTCGTGTTCGATCTCCAGGCCCCCGACGTCATCAGCCGGGCCGTCCACGGCGAGGCCGTCGGCACCCTCGTCCACAGTTAACCCGCCCAGCCCCGAGGCCGCGTTCGCCAGCTCCTCGCCCCTCCCTCTCCGAAGCGCTCCGGCCCCGTTCGCGCCACCCGCGCCCGCCCGCCTCCCTCCGAGGCGGGCTTTTTTACGCCCCGTTCCCGCGCCCCTCCGCGCCGCCGCCTCCGCCGCCACGCCCCCGTACTGATTGCAACCTAGGATGTAGGTGCCGGGTATCCGCCTTGCTACATCGGGTAGTCTCCCACCTCGCCCGCCTCCGCCTCCCTCCTCCGATGAATCATCCCGCCCTCTCCTCCCGAAACCGCGTCACCCCCCGTGGCTTCACCCTGATCGAGCTCCTCACCGTCATCGCCATCATCGGCATCCTCGCCGCCATCATCATCCCCGTCACCGGCCGCGTCCGCGAGTCCGCCAACAAGGCCAGGTGCGCCTCCAACCAACGCCAGATCGCCCTCGCCATCCTGCTCTACGCCGGCAGCAACCGCGATCAGCTTCCCGGCCCCGTCAATCGCGACATCTCCGCCCCCCCGCCCGACACCGTGCTGGACCCCTCCACCGTCACGCTGCGCGATTTTATCCAGCCCTACCTGGGCGATAATTCAGACGGCTTCTGGGTCTGCCCCTCCAACCTCGCCGCCGCCGAGGCCAACAACAACCCCAACGAACGCTTCGTCTATCTGCTCAACAACGGAGGCACGGTCGTGGCCAACCAACCCTTCGGCACTCCGGGCAACGCGTCACGCTTGCCCAAACGCCTCGGCCAGATCACGACCGCCCGCACCGCCGTCTCCACCAGCATGCCCCTCTCCCGCATCTGGATGATCGCCGACATCGACAGTCGCAACTTCGGTTCCGGCACCCCCAGTCTGATCGGTAAAAGAATCCCTCCACCTCACAGCGACGGCCGCAACTACGCCTTCTTCGACGGCCATGTCGAATACCAGAAAGTGCCGGGCAGAATCGGCAGCTTCCTCCTCAGCCCCGTCGGCGTCCCTGACGACGCCCTCTGACCCGCCCTCCAGGCAGCCCTATCTCCACGTAGCCGCTCTCCACCATGCCATTCCCCACTTAGCCCGCCTCGGGAAACGCGGGTTTTTTTTTCGTCAACCCGACGCCCCCCGTCCCGCGCCTTATCACCCGCCCACCCTAGCCGACCGCCTCTTCGCGTTAATCCCCCGCCGTTCATCCCGCCCCCGATGCGCCCGCCCTTCCGACCCCGCCCGTTCGCCCTGTGGCTCGCGCTCTTCGCCCTCCTTGCGCTCGCGCTCGCCCCCCGCGCCTTCGCCCAGCGCCCCGCCAAACCCTCCACCCTTACCAACTACTTCAACGGCAGCCCGACCGATTCCCCCGCCGCCCCGGTCGGCGGCCCCGCCCTCCTTCTCATGGGCGGCGGATCCGAGGTCGACCTGGCCTTCACCACCCGCGCCTACCCCATCCTGAATGGCGGCGATATCGTCGTCCTCCGCGCCTCCGGCTCCAACGGTTACCAATCATACTTCTTCACCAGCCTCCCCGCCCAACTCCCCGCCGCCACCCGAGCGCGCCTCCAGCCCAATTCCGTCGAGACCCTCCTCGTCAACTCCCGCGCCAAGGCCAACCTCGACTACGTTCGCTACGCCCTCGATCACGCCGAGCTCATCTGGATGGCCGGCGGGGACCAGTCCGACTACACCACTTTCTGGCGCGGCACCGCCGTCGAGACCGCCCTCCGCGCCGCCTACCAGCGCGGCGCCGTCATCGGCGGCACCTCCGCCGGCGCCCAGGTCCTCGGCGAGTACATTTACGATCCGGTCAACGTCACCGCCGTCACCAGCGCCGAGGCCGTCGCCAACCCCTACCGCGCCAACATTCTCGTTTCCACCGATTTTCTGCAATTCCCCCTCCTCCACGACACCTTGGTGGACGCCCATTTCGCCAACCGCGACCGCATGGGCCGCCTCCTCGCCTTCATGGCCCGCCTCCGTCAGGACGCTCGCACCTCCCTCATCACCGGCATCGGCGTCGATGAAAACACCTCCCTCTTCATCGACGCCGCCGGCCTCGGCACCGTCCAGGTTGATTCCGGCTCCGGCCGCGCCTACGTCCTGCGCGAGGATCGCCTCGACACCACCCGCCCCCGGGTCGCCCCCGGCCTCCCGCTGATCTACTCGCGCGTCCGCCGCACCCGCCTCGCCGCCGGCCAGACCTTCACGTTCCCCACTGGAGCCACCACCGGCGCCACCACCCTCCTCGACGTCAACGGCGCCCTCCCCGTCAGTCCCTATTGACCCCGACCCGCGCCATGCCGCCCCTCCCCACCCCGTCGCGCCCGCGCCTCCGCCGCCTCTTCGCGCACACCGGGCTTCTCCTCGCGCTCCACCTCGGTCTCCCCATTGCCACCGCCGCCCTCCGGGAGGACTGGGCCTTCAACGACGCCGCCGGGCTCGCCCTCCATCTCGCGGTCAACACCGCCCCCGGTCGCACCAGCCCTCCCGCCCGCTGGAACGTAGCCATCCCCGGCCTCGCCACCACCGGCGCCGGCGCCCTCCGCGTGCGCAACACCGGCGACGGCGGCCCCGGCCGCCGCATCACCTTCGTCGATTTCACCGCCGAGTCCCTCGCCGGCCACGCCAGCCTCTTCCTCCGCCTCGACGCCTGGAATCTCGCCCCGCCAACCTCCGGCCCGCCCCCCCGCCTCGAGCTCGGTTTCGTCCAGGGCGCCGGTCTCCTTGCCCCCGGCCTCGTCCTCGAGCTCGCCCCCGAGGGCCTCCGCTTTGGGTGGTCACCCTCCGCCGGCCTCGAGCGCTGGGCCGCCGCGCCGCTGCCAGCCGTATCCGCCGAGCCCCTACAGCTTCGCCTCGATCTCCACCTCTCCGACCGCCTCCTCGCCTTCGCCCGCGTGCGCGACGGCCTGCCCGACGAGCTCCTCGCCATCGCCGCCCTCCCGCCCGCGATCACCCGGCTCACTTCCCTGCGCTGTGCCCTGCGCGGGGATTTCACCGCCGGCGGCCAGCCCGCGCGTTTCCTCGACGTCGGCCACATCCGCGTCGAGACCGACGCTCCTCCCGCGAATTTCCCCGGCCTCTCGCCCTCCGCTCCCGACGGCCTCCCCGGCCTCCTCCGCGCCGCCCTAGGGCTGGAGCGCCCCGACGTCGCCGCCACCGACGCCCCGCCCCGCCTCGCGCCCGCTCCCGCGCCATCCGGCGATTTGCTTTTCCGATTTTTCCGCGCCCGCCCCGACCTCGACTATCACGTCGAGACCTCCACCGATCTCAGCGCCTGGCAGTCCTACGCGCTCAACCCCGGCACGCCCGACGCGCTCGTCTCCCTGCTTCTTCCCGCCGTCTCCCCGGTCGAGACCCGCCGCTTCGTTCGCCTCCGCATCCAGATTCCCGCGCCCTGATCCGCCCCGGCGGGCGGGCGGGCCGTCCGTAGACGAACGGTCAAAATCGTCCGCCCCCGGCGGCTTAATACCAAAGGTGTAAACCACCACACGCCGGTTTTCTTCCTCTCCCGCCCCGCCCCCCCGGCGCGCTAGGTGCTCCCCCGTGCGTCCTATTTCCACGCCCATGCCAGACGCCGATCCCCGCATCATTCTCGTCCAACTCCTGCCCTTCCACCTTCAGTTCGCCGTCCTGCGCGGCCATCGGCTGGAGCGTTACGACGAGCTGCCTATCGACCCTCCCGCCGCCCTCGCGACCCGCCTCGTCGAACTGCTCAAGGCCCACCCCGGCCCCCGGCGCATCGTCGCCACCGCCGCCCTCGAGGATCGTATCCTGCAACTGATGCCCGCGCCCGGAGACGCCCTCGATATATCCCCCGCCCGGCTCGCCGAGCTCGCCGCCACGTTGCCCCGCGCCACACCCGAGCCGCCGGCGCTCGCCGCCTGCGCCGGCACGAGCGGCGCGCCCTCCCCCTTCTCCACCATCCACGCCTGGGTGCTGGCGAGCGCGCCCGCCCCGGCCCTCGCCGCCATCCGCGCCCGCTTCGCCGAGTGGGCCTGCGAACCCCTGCGCCTCGCCGACTCCACCCTCGCCCTGCTCGGCGCCATCAAGCGCTCCCGACCCACCGCCCCGGTGCTCGTCTGGGATCTCGGCCTCTCCCGATCACACCTCATCACCATCGACCAAGGCGGCGTCAAAACCCTCGCCCCCTCCATCCTCTCGCTCCACCGCGTCCTCGAAGTCATCCAGACCGAGCTGGGCCTGCGTTTTCGGGGCGCCGCCGCGAAGCTCTTCGCCAACGGTACGTACGACTTCAGCGACGCCGGCCCCCGCATCATCGAGACCCTCCTGCCCTCCCTCCGCAGCCTCGTCCCCGCCGGCCCGGATCGTCCCGCCTCGCTCTGCGTGACCGGCCTCGGCCGCGACCAGACTTGGTTCACCCTCGCCCTTTGCGACGCTCTCAAACTCGCGCCCTGGACCCCCGACTGGTCCGCCCTGGGCCTGGAACTCGATGACCAGTGGCACAACTCCCACCTGCGCGACACCCTGGCCCCCTCCGCCGCCGGCCTCTTTTTTCTCGGCTCCGGCGACCCCCGCCAAGCCTCCTCCTGGCTCCCCGCCTGGTCCGATGAAGTGCTCGCCGCCTCCGTCATCGCCTCGCCCTTCGTCGCCGCCGCGCCCCTGCCGGTCGCCCCGCCCCCGTCCGCGCCCGCGCCCGCGCCGCCCCGGCGGCGCGCACTCCTGATCGCCCTCGTCGTATTCGTCCTCTTTGGCGTCGTCGGAGCCGCCCTCTGGTGGTCAGCCAGACGCCTTGCCCCCGACCCCGTCCCCGCCGAGATCGCCCAAAAATCGATCCCCAAGGCGCCGCCTCGCCCGACCGACGAGGCCCCAATCCGCGCCGAGGCCGAGACCCGCCTCGCCGCCGAACGCGCCTCCGCCCTCGCCAGCGAGGAGACCGCCCGCCAGGCCGCCACCGCAGCCGCCGAGGCCGCGCGCGTCGCCGCCGCGCTCGCCCGTTCCCGCTGGCCCGGCGGCCTCGCCTTGCGCACCTTGCCCGTCGGCGCGCTGGTCGCCCTCGAAGGCCGGCCCGCCGCGCCCTCACCGCTCACCTGGGAGGGCCTGCCGCCCGGCGAACATAGCCTCGCCCTCACTTTGGCCGGCCACGAACCCCGCTCGCTCACCGTCACCGTGCGCCCCGGCGAGACCACCGATCTGGGCGAGATAAGCCTCACGCCCCTCCCCGGCGTGATCGAGGTTTCCGGCCCGCCCGGCCTTCGCTACGAGGTTCGCCTCCATTCCGGCGCCGCCCCCATCCGCTCCGGCGCCGCCCCCGCCACCCTCTCCGCCCTGCCGCCGGGCGACTACCTGCTCACCTTCCTGCGCACCGGCTGGACGCCGCGCCTCTCCTTCGTGCGACTCCTGCCCGGCGAGGTCGCCCGCCCCGTCCCGGAATTCGCCACCGGCCGCGTCTCGGTGCGTTCCGAGCCCCCCGGCGCGCTCGTCATGCACGACGGCGCGGTCCTCGGCTCCACCCCGCTCGAGCTGGAAGAGCGCGATCCCGTCGCGCTCTCCCTGCGCCTCACCTTGCCCGGCTACGAATCCGCTACCATCGGCGGCCACATCGAGCCCGGCCTGTCCCTCTCGCTCAGCGCCACCCTCGACCTCGCCGACCGCGTCGTCGCCGCCGCCGAGCTCTCCGCCATGCCGCGCCCCATCCTCCAGCCCGGCCCCCAACTTTCCGACCAGGTCCTCCGCACCGGCGGCACCGCCCTCATCTCCCTCGTCGTGGATCGCGAGGGCGTCCCCGGAAACATCCGCGTGCAACAAACCGACAAC
>JBBRHC010000186.1:0-7537 GCA_038223295.1 Opitutales bacterium | reverse complement strand
GATCGCCGGCCATGACGCGGGTGCGAACCTTGTCGTTGATGCGCGGATCGCCTTGGAGGTTTACCCTCAGGCCGGGACGAAGTTTTTCGAACTCCCGAGCGGTTTCCTCGAAAAACTCCGCGCCGTAGCCGGCGACAAGGACGGGGATATCGAGAGCCAGCTCCCCAGGTTCTGTCTGGTGCGAGGGCGCGGCCGCCGTGGAGCGCAACCCGACAAAGAACATCAAAACGTGAACGAGGAGGAATCGGAACGAAGACATGGGCGCGACGCTCAGTGCGTCATACAAGAGGTCTGGGCAAGCAACGTGGCGTTCCTCGAGCCCAGGCCGCAACGCGCAAACCATCCGTTCTTTTTCGTCGTCCGGATCAGTTCCTCGCTGTCTTCGATGCGCGCAAGCAGCCGAAGGAGTGAAGACGGGACGGGCCCCGCGATTTAAAAACGTCATCAAGACCTGTCCCGGATGCCATGCCGTGCACCCAAAGGTGTGCGTCTTCGACACCCAAAGATCACTCAGCGTAAACTTTCCGCGGGGCTCCACCTTCTCGCACGTAACACCCCGTGCATGAAACACCACCGCATCCTCCTTCCGCTGCTGCTCGCCTTCGCCGCCGTCTCACCGCTCTCCGCCGCCGAAGCGCCCGCCAGCGCGCCCTCGACCATCCCAGCCTACCCGTTCACTACCTGCCTCGTCTCCGGCGAAGCCCTCGGCTCCATGGGCGACACTTTTGTCCATATCTACAAAGAGGAGGGTAAGCCCGACCGCGAAATTCGCCTTTGCTGCAAGGGCTGCCTGAAAAAATTCGTCAAGGAACCGGCCAAATATCTCGGCAAACTCGACGGGGCCCTCGCGCCCTCAGCCGAAAAAAAATCCGCCGACGCCCACATCGGCCACACGCCCTGACCCGCCTCCCGTCCCGGCTTCAGATCCCTGCCCCTCGCTCCTCTCTTCCCGTTCACATGCGTCCCCGTCGCCTAGCCGCCCTCCTCGCGCTCGTTCTCCCCCTGCGCGCCGAGGAGTCCCCGACGCCGTCCAATGCGCCGCCGCCCGCCGCCGCGCTCATCATCTCCGTGGGCCAGGCTCCCTCTCTCCGGGCCGCCCGCGCGCGGGCCGAGGCAGCCCGCGAACGCACCGCTTCCGCCGGCCGCTTCCCCGACCCGCAGCTTGAGGCCGCATATTCGCGTGAAAGCGTACCCCTGGGCGAGGAGTATCCGATTTGGGAGGTCACCCTCTCCCAACCCCTTCCTAAAGCCGGCGAACGCGCCGCCGACCGCGACCGCGCCGCCGCTGTCGTCTCCATGGCCGAGGCCGACTACGCCGTCATGGCCGGCGAGATGGCCGCCGACACCGCCATGGCCCTCGCCGACGCGGACGCCGCCCGCGCCCGAGCCACCCTCCTCGCCCGCCAGATCGAACGTACCGAACGAGTCCTCGCCGTCGTGGACTCCCGCGTCTCCACCGGCTCCGCCCGCGTCGCCGACCGCCTCACCCTCCAAACCCGCATCGCCTCCATGCGTCTCATGATTGAAAAGGACACCCGCATGGCCGACGACGCGCTATCGGACGTCCGCGGTCGCCTCGGCCTCCCGCCCGCCGCCGCGCTCCCCGCCTTTTCCGTCCCCGCTCCCGCCGAGATCGACCTCGGGACCGTCCCCCTCCTCCGCCTCGCCGACGCCAAATCCTCCGAAGCCCGCGCCATGGCCCGCATGGCCCGCGCCTCCGCCCGCCCCATGACCGCCGTCGGTCTCCGCATCGAACGCGAGGAGCAGCGTATTGGCAACATGGATACCATCGGGGTCGTCTTCATGACCGAGCTTCCCTTCCGCTCCCGAGGCTACGCCCGCGCCGAGACCCGCGCCGCCCTCGCCGAGGAGACCGCCGCCCTCGCCGACGCCGAGTCCGCCCGCCACCGAGCCCGCTCCGCCCTCTCCCGCGTCGAGCGCGCCGAACGCCTCGCCGCCACCGCCCGCCGCCTTGCCGGGGAGACCTCCGCCCGCCTCGACGCCGAATACGATTCCCTCATCCGCTCCGCCGGCACGAACGCCTCCGGCATGGCCGGCGGCGAGACACCCGTGCTCATGGTTCTTGAAATCCTCGAGCGCCAGGCCGACACCGAGCTTCAGGTCGTCGAGGCCGATTACGCCGCCCGCTCCGCCCGCGCCGAACTCTGGCGCCACGCCCCCGCCACCCTCTTCACACCATGAAATCCGTCATTCTGTTCCTCGCCACCTTCCTCGCCGGCGCCGCCCTCGCCTTCGCCACCCGCACAGCCCTGCACCAGCCCTACGCCGATCCCACGGCCCTCGCCGCCCCCGCCGCATCGTCCGCCCCCGACCCCGCTCTCAAATCTCAAATTTTAGATCTCAAATCCGCCACGCCCGTCACCGCCACCACCTCCACCGTCAACACCATCTGCCCCATCTGCTCCATGGACGTGGACCCCGACCTCAAACCCGCCGCCTACCAGGGCAAGCTCGTCGGCTTCGGCTGCGCCGCCTGCCCGCCCAAATTCGCCAAGGACCCCGACCGCTACGGCCCCTCCGCCCTGCGCAACGAGGTCGCCAAAAACTAGAACCCGCCATGCGCCCCCTTCCTTCCTGGGCCGTCGTCCTCGTCGGCCTTGCCGCCGGCGCGGCCACCGTCGCCCTCCTTCCATCCGCCACGCTCTTCCACTCCGCCGCCGGCCATGACCACGCCGCCACCTCCGCCGCCGAGCCCGGTGCCCGCTACGCCTGTCCCATGATGGACTTCATCGGCAGCAAACCCGGCGACTGCCCCGTGTGCGGCATGACCATGGCCAGGGTAGTCGCCGGCGAACTCACCGCCGAGCAGACCCGCCGCATGGGCCTCGAAACCTCCGTCGCCACCCTCGGTCCCGCCACCTCCACCGTCCACGCGTATGGCGCCGCCGAATACGACCATCGCTTCACCCAAATCATCATCCCCCGCATCGCCGGCCGCATCGTCAAGCGCTTCGAGGCCACCTACGGCTGCTGCGAGGAGGTCGAGGCCGGCGCGCCCATCATCGAGCTCTACAGCCCCGAACTCATCGCCGCCCAAGGCGAGCTCCAAGCCGCGCTCAAACTCGCCGACGCCCCCCTCGTCGCCAGCCTCCGCGAACGCTTCGCCCGCTGGAACCTCGCCGACGTCGCCGACGCCATCGTCGCCGGCCAACCCGTCCGCGACACCGTCATCATCACCTCCCCCTTCGCCGGCCAGGTTCTCCAGGACGACGTGGACATGATCAACGACGCCCTCGCCGTCGGCCGCGAGCTCATGCCCGACGCGCCTCTCCTCCGCCTCGTCGATCCCGACAAACTCGTGCTCGTCGTGCACGTCCCCGAGCATCGCGCCAACTGGGTCGCCCAGGGCCAATCCGTCCTCATCGAGAGCGACGACGCCGGCCCGCTCCCCCAGCTCCAGGCCGTCGTCGCCCGCGTCGCCTCCGAGATCAACGCCTCCAACCGCGCCCGCGAGGTTCGCATCCACCTCAGCGGCGCCCGCTCCGTCCTCTCGCCCGGCAGCCTTGTCAACGCCCGCTTCCAAGCCGTCCTCGGCCCCGACCTCAAACCCGCCGACGCCCAAGACCCGTCCACCTGGGGCCAGTTCGTCCTCATCCCCAAAACCGCCGTCCTTTCCACCGGCATCCGCCACGTCGCTTGGAAACTCTCCTCCCGCGACCGCCAGGGCCGGGCCAATTTCACCCTCGCCCCGCTCGCGCTCGGCCCGCGCCTCGAAGACGAAAACGGCCACGATCTCTACGTCGTCCGCGCCGGCCTCTCCGCCGGCGACGAGGTCGCCACCCAGGGCGCCTTCCTCCTCGACAGCCAAGCCCAGCTCGCCGGCACCCCCAGCCTCCTCTTCCCCCAAGGCGCCACCGCCCCGGCCCCCGCCCACGTCCACTAATCCGACGCTCCCTGCTCGCCTCTGCTCCGTGATCTCCTTCGCCATCCGCAACCTCTTCGTCACCCTGACCGTCGCGCTGGCCCTTGCCCTCGCCGGCCTCTGGGCCTGGACCCAGGTGCCGGTGGACGCCATCCCCGACCTCTCCGACAACCAGGTCATCGTCTGGGCCGAGTGGCCCGGCCAATCCCCCGCCGACGTCGATCAACAAATCACCTCGCGCCTCGCCCGCGAACTCCAGGGCCTCCCCGGCGTCCAGACCGTGCGCGGCCTCTCCCTCTACGGCACCGCCTACGTTTACGTCATCTTCGAGGACCGCCGCGACCTCTACGAAAACCGCACCCGCACCCTCGAACGCCTCTCCCAAATCCAGGGCATCCTCCCCGCCGGCGTCACCGCCAAGCTCGGCCCCGACGCCACCGCCATGGGCCAGGTTTACGCCTTCACCCTCCAGGGCCCGCGCGACACCGAGTCCAAGCGCTACGTCCTCGACCAGGTCGTCGTCCCCGCCCTCCGCGCCGTGCCCGGCGTCGCCGAGGTCGCCCCCGCCGGCGGCGTCGTCCGCGAATACCAGATAGATGTGGATCCCACCCGCCTCGAGGAACAATCCATCACCCTCGACCAGCTCATGACCGCCGTGCGCGCCGCCGGCCGCGACGTCGGCGCCATGAGCGTCGAGCAAAGCGGCATCGAAACCATGATCCGCGGCGCCGGCTTCATCCGCTCCGTCAAGGACGTGGAAAACATCGTCATCCGCGGCGACCGCATGACCGGCTCCGGCATCCGCCTCGGCGAGATCGCCCAAGTCCAGCTCGGCGGCCAATTCCGCCAGGGCCTGCTCGCCGACGGACACCAGGAACAAGTCGGCGCCATCGTCGCCCTCCGCGTCAACGAGGACCCCAAACGTGTTATCGCCGGCATCAAACAACGCCTCGCCGACCTCGCCCCCACCCTCGCCGCCGAGAGGCTGGAACCCGTCGCCTTCTACGACCGCGCCCAACTCATCGAAGAGACCAACGCCACCGTCACCGACAGCCTCAAGGAGGCCATCATCACCACGATGCTCGTCGTGGTGGTTTTCCTCCTCCACCTGCGCGCCAGCGTCGCCACCGCCGTGAGCCTGCCCCTCGGCATGCTCTTCGCCTTTGTCGTCATGCATTTCCTCGGCGTGAGCGCCAACCTCATGAGCCTCGCCGGCATCGTCATCGCCATCGGCGTGATGGTGGATTTCGGCATCATCATGACGGAAAACATCACCCAGCACCTGCTCGACCTTAAGACAAAGTGCCGCCTCGAAAACCGTCCTATGCCGACCTCGCCATGGAACGAGGAAATCACCGCCACCGTCATCGCCGGCGCGCGCGAAGTCGCCCGCCCCCTGATCACCTCCGCCGCCACGACTATCATCGGCTTTCTCCCGCTCTTCGCCCTCACCGACCAGGCCGGACGCCTCTTCATCCCGCTCGCCCTCACCAAGACCCTCGCCATCAGCGGCGCCGTCCTCGTCGGCGTGTTTCTCGTCCCCGCCCTCTGCCGCCTCCTCCTCCCGCCCTGGCAGGTGCGCAAGACCCCGCTCCTGCTCCTCGCCGGCCTCTTTTCCGGCCTCACCTTCGGCTGGTATTGGTCCACCGGATACACCATGCCCTTCGACCACGAGCGCTGGTCGCTCCACGTCCCCGGCTGGCTCTTCGCCCCCTCCCTCGCCGCCCTCGTCGGCACCGCCGTCTGGCGCCTCGGCCGCGAAAAACTCGTGGACTTCGAGCAAAACCCCACCAGCCGCGCCATCCACATCGCCTACGACTGGGCCTACACCCGCATCCTTCGCCACAAGGCCCTCTTCGCCGCCACCCTCGTTTTCCTCGCCGGCGGCGGCTACCTCCTCGGTCTCGGCTGGCCCCGCCTGAGCACGCCCCTCCGCGCCGCCATCTCCGCCGCCGGCGGCGACCTGCGCACCACCCACGCCGATGCCTTGCTCACCCGTTGGTTCCCCGGCGTCGGCTCCAGTTTCCTCCCGCCGCTCGACGAGGGCAGCCTGCTCTTCATGCCTTCCGTGCCCGCCACCGCTGGCCTGGGCGAAACCCAGCGCGTCATGGCCATTCAAAACCGCGCCATCGAGGAGGTTCCCGAGGTCGCAGGCGTCATGGGTAAGCTCGGCCGCGCCGAGACCGCCCTCGACCCCGCCCCCATCGGCATGATCGAGACCGTCGTAGTTTTAAAACCCTACAAAGACTGGCCCATCGAGGACATCCTTCTCCCCGATGGCACCACCGAACGCCGCCCGCGCACCCTCGTCGAGGTACGCGCCGCCCTCGCCGCCGCCACCGACCTGCCCGGCGTCGCCCCGAGCTGGCTCCAGCCCATCGAGACCCGCGTCGTCATGCTCTCCACCGGCATCCGCAGCATCATGGCCCTGCAGCTCCTCGGAGACGACGCCGCCGCGCTCGAACGCTTCGCCGAAAAAGCCGAAAAAATCATCCAAGCCACGCCCGGCGCCGCCGACGCCCAGATGCAGCGCGAGGGCGGCAAACCCTACGCCGAGATCCGCCTCGACCCCGCCAAACTCGCCCGCTTCGGCTTCACCCAGGAAATGGTCCTCGAAGCCGTCGAGTCCGCCTTCGGCGGCATGGCCGTCACCTATTCCGTCGAGGGCGCGCTGCGCTACCCCGTTCGTATCCGCTATCTGCGCGAACGCCGCGACGACCCCGACGAATTGCTCGGCCTCCAAGTCGGCATGACTGGCGAACACGGCGCCGTCCCGCTCTCCAGCCTGCTCGCCAAACCCGTCACCTACACCCTCGACGTCCCCTCCGCCCCCGCGCTCCTCGCCACCCTCCCGCTCGACCAACAGCGCAACTTTACCCCGCTCTCCGCCACCCGCGCCGAACTCACTCTCCCCGCCGGCGAAAAACTCCACGCCACCCTCACGCCCCACCTCATTTCCCAGCGCCCGAGCGAGGCTGGCCTCACCTACGTCATCGGTCCCATGGCCATCCGCAGCGAAGGCGGCAAACGCACCCAATACGTGATGTTCAACGCCGCCCCCGGCGCATCCGAGACCGACATCGTCCTATCCGCCGACACCCGCCTCCGCGCCGCGATTTCCTCCGGCGAGCTCCCGCTCCCCCCCGGCGCGACCTACCGCTGGGTCGGCCGCTACGAGCAAAAATTAAAAGCCGACCGCACCCTCGCTTGGGTGATCGCCGCGTCCTTTTCCGTCATGGTCGTGCTCATCTTCATCGGCACGCGCTCGTGGCTCATCACCGCGATCATCGTCGGGTGTAATGCCACCGTCACTACCGCCGGCGGCTTCGTGCTCGTTTGGCTCTGGGGGGCGCAGCTCACCACCGCGGTCACGGTGGGTTTTCTCGTCCTGCCCGGCGTGATGTTTAACGACGGCATTTTGCTCGGCACCTACCTCCAGGAAAAATTCCGCACCGCCCCGCGCGACTTGGCCGACGTGCACGCGCGCATCTTCGAAGCAGGCCTGCGCCGCCGTCGCCCCGCGATCATGACCAACCTCACCACCCTGCTCTCGCTCGTCCCCATCCTCTGGGCGACGGGGCGCGGCTCCGAGTTGATGGCCCCGATGATGTTGCCCGTTATCGGCGGCATGATTTTCGACCTCGTTTCGCTCTT
>JBBRHC010000185.1:0-7568 GCA_038223295.1 Opitutales bacterium | reverse complement strand
GATGGCGCAAGAAGTTGGATCAGATGGTCGTTCGTGAATCCCGAGGTGCACTGAATAGTGCATTGAGCGGGTGAACAAACGAGCAGATGACCAGCAGATTGCGCCAGATCGCGGCGATCCACTTCGGATTTCGGGTTAAAGTCTAGTGACGGCTGAGTGCGGCGACCCCGCCCTGCACTTTGGGCGCAAAAAAACCGACCGGGAACGGTCGGTTTTTTGCGTCGCTTAGGACGGCGACGGAAAGCGGGGCCGGTGTCCGGCTCGTCGCGATTTAGACGGCTACGGCAACCGGCGTGATGACGGCGACCTTGCGGCGGGCCTTGTCGAACTGAACCACGCCGTCCTTGAGGGCGAAGAGGGTCCAGTCGCGACCGATGCCTACGTTGGCGCCGGCGTGCAACTTCGAGCCGCATTGACGGACGATGATGTTGCCGGCGATGACCGCCTGGCCGCCGAACTTCTTGACACCGCGACGCTTGCTATGGCTCTCGCGGCCGTTGGTTGTTGAACCTGCACCTTTTTTATGGGCCATGACTTAATTCTCCTGTGTGGGTTATTGTATAGAGGGGGGGCGGCGAAATCAGGCCGAGATGGTCTCGATCTTGATCACGGACAGCTCTTGGCGATGGCCACGCTTGCGTTGGTAGCCCTTGCGCTTGCGCTTTTTGAAGACGATGACCTTGTCGCCGCGCTTGTTCTCCAAGATTTTGGCGGTGACTTTGGCACCGGCGAGCATGGGGGTGCCTACTTTGAAGGAGGCGCCTTCACCGGAGGAAAGAACCTCGGTGATTTCGACGATGGAACCGGCCTCGGTGTTGGGGTAGCGGTTTACGAACAGGACGTCGCCTTCGGTGACGGCGAACTGCTGACCTTGAGTTTTGATGGTCGCTTTCATGGAAATAAAGGCGAGACCACACCGTTTCACGGAAGCGCGCGCAAGGACAATTTGGGGAAAAATCCGATGGGCGTTTTTATTCCTCAGAGACGCTCGGCGATGGCGACGGCTTTGAAGAGGGCGGAGGCCTTGTTGATGGTCTCCTGGAATTCGCTCTCGGGCACGCTGTCGGCCACGACGCCGGCGCCGGCCTGGATGTGGATCTGGCCTTCCTTAAGCAGCGCGGTGCGCAACATGATGCAGGTGTCGCTGTTGCCATCGTAGCCGAAGTAGCCGAGGGCACCGGCGTAGAAGCCGCGCTGGGTGGGCTCGGTTTTCGCGATGATCTGCATGGCGCGGATCTTGGGCGCGCCGCTGACCGTGCCGGCGGGGAAGGTGGCGCGCATGAGGTCGAAGGCGGTCTTGTCGGGCGCGATTTTGCCCTCCACCTGAGAGACGATGTGCATGACGTGGGAGTAGCGTTCGATGACGAAGCTTTCGGGCACGGTGACGCTTCCGAATTGGCAGACGCGGCCGATATCGTTACGCGCGAGATCGACGAGCATAAGGTGCTCGGCGCGTTCCTTCTGGTCGGCGAGCAGGTCTTTTTCCAGGGCGAGGTCGTCGGCGTGGGTGGCGCCTCGTTTGCGCGTGCCGGCGATGGGGCGAATCTCGACCAGGCCGTCGGTGAGGCGCACGTGGACCTCGGGCGAGGCGCCTACGATGGCGAAGTCACCGGTATCCAAAATGAACATGTAAGGCGACGGGTTGACGGTGCGCAGGGCGCGGTAGAGCTCCAGCGGGGAGCGATCAAAGGACTTGGAGAAACGCTGCGACGGCACGAACTGGATGATGTCGCCCGAGCGCACGTATTCCTGGCCGGCGACGACGGCCTGCTCGAAGGCGGACCGGGTGAAGTTGCCCCGCGGCGCGGCGACGAAACCGGGGTCGATGAGCGGGGTCGGCGCGAGCGTGCCGGGCTGGGCGAGGGCGGCGTAAAGGGCCTCCAGCTCGACGACGGCGCGCGCGTGGGCGGCCTCGGGGGGCTCGCCGGGCGCGAGGTGGGCGTTGACGCACAGACGCAGGGTTTGTTTCGCGCGGTCGAAAATCAGGAGCGAATCCGACAGCATGAAGTAGAGCAGCGGGGTGCCGAGATCGTTGGGCGCGGGGGCGGGGATGCTGGGCTCGATGCGGGTGGCGTATTCGTAGGCGATGAAGCCCACCGCGCCGCCGGTGAAGCGCGGTAGTCCGGGAATGGATACGGGGCGGTGGCCGGCCATCTCGGCCTCGATGAGGGTGAGCGGGTCGGCGGGGGTGGGGACCTGGAGGTCGGGCTGGCCGGTCTCGCGAATGGTGGTGCTTACGGGGCCGCAGACGAAGACCTTGCGCGGGCGGCAGCCGATGAAGCTGTAACGCGAGAGGGTGTCGCCGCCCTCGACGGATTCGAGCAGGTAGGAGGGGCCGTGGTCGCGGAGCTTGGCGTAGGCGGAGACGGGGGTCTCGAAGTCCGCCATGAGGTCGGCGTAGACCGGGATGAGGTTGCCCTGCGAGGCGAGGCGGGCGAAGTCGGCGGCGGAGGGGAGGATGGTCATTCTCGGAAGAAGCTAGGAGCTGGAATCTAGAAGCGAGAAGAAGGAAACGGAGCCAGGCGGCGGAAGAGGAGTTAGGAGCGAGAAGTCGGGAGCGAGGAGTCGGGAGGGCCTGGCTTGCTTCTAGATCCCTCGCTCCTCGCTTCTAGATTCTGGGTTGCCCCTCATTCCACCGTCACGGATTTCGCGAGGTTGCGGGGTTTGTCCACGTCGCAGCCGCGGGCGACGGCGATGTAGTAACTGAGGAGTTGCACGGGGATGGTCGCGAGCACGGGCAGGGCGGCTTCGTGACAGTCGGGGATGACGATGACGTCGTCGGCCAGATTCTCCGGCAGCTCCACACTGTCGGGCACGATGGCGATGATGGGGCCCTTGCGCGCCTTGATCTCCTGCATCGAGGACACGACTTTGTTGAACAACTCGCCCTTGGGCACGAAAAACACACTCGGACACTGCTCGGTGATGAGCGCGATGGGGCCGTGTTTCATCTCGGCGGCGGGGTAGCCCTCGGCGTGGATGTAGGAGATCTCCTTGAGCTTGAGCGCGCCCTCGAGGGCGATGGGGAAGAGGGAGAGGCGGCCGAGGAAAAGGAAATCGGTGAACTTGGCGTAGCGGTTGGCGATGGCTTGGATGTGCGGGGCCTGCTCGAGCACGCGGCGGGCGAGGGCGGGCACGGCTTTGAGGCCGGTGACGTATTCCACGCCGTCGGCGAAGCTGAGGTCGCGCATGCGGGCCACGTAGAGGGCGAACATGGCGGAGATGAGGAGCTGGCTGGTGAAGGCCTTGGTGGAGGCGACGCCGATCTCGGGGCCGGCGTGCTGGTAGATGCCGCCGTCGGCTTCGCGGGCGATGGTGGAGCCGACGACGTTGCAGATGGCCATGCACTTGTAGCCCTTGCGTTTGGCTTCGCGGAGGGCGGCGAGGGTGTCGATCGTCTCGCCGGATTGGGAGATGACGAAGAACAACGCGTCGCGGTCGAGCGGGGCGTTGCGGTAGCGAAACTCGGAGGCGTAATCGACCTCGACGGGGATGCGGGCGAAACGCTCGATGAGGTGCTCGGCCACGAGGCAGGCGTGCCAGCCGGTGCCGCAGGAGGTGAAGACGAAGCGGTCGATCTGGCGGAAGTCGGCGGGGGCGAGGTTGAGGCCGCCGAAGTTGGCGGTGGAGCCGTCGGCGGAGAAGCGACCGCGCATGGCGTTTTCGAGCGAGGCGGGTTGCTCGAGAATCTCCTTCAGCATGAAGTGCGGGTGGTCGCCGAGCTCGGCCTCGTCCACGTCCCAGGTGACTTTGTCGATGACCGGGGAGACGTCGGCGAGGTCGAGGGTGCTGAGGGTAAAGCCGGCGGGCGTGAGGTGGACGAGTTCGCCATCCTTCAAGTAGACAACGTTTTGGGTGCGGCTGATAAGGGCGGAGACGTCGGAGGCGATGAGGTGCTCCTGGTCGCCCACGCCGAGGATGAGGGGGGAGCCTTTGCGCGCGGCGACGAGCTCGTCGGGGTGGGCGGGGGAGAGTACGGCGAGGCCGTAGGTGCCCTCGACGTGGAGGAGGGTTTTGCGCACGGCCTCAAGGAAGCGAGAGGCCTCGGGCGAGCCGTTGGTCGCGTGGCGGCCGTTGCCGTTGAGGCGGCCGACGACGGCGGGGGCGGGTTCCTTGGCGAAGTGATAGGCGATGAGGTTGGCGAGGACCTCGGTGTCGGTTTCGGAGGAGAAAATGTAGCCCTTGGTGAGCAGGAATTTTTTGATCGCGACGTAGTTTTCGATCACGCCGTTGTGGACGAGCAGGATCTGGCCGTCGCTGGAGGCGTGGGGGTGGGCGTTGGCCACGGTGACGCCGCCGTGGGTGGCCCAGCGGGTGTGGGAGATGCCGGTGGTGCCGGAGAGTTTTTTGCCGGCGGCGAGCTTGGCTAGACCCTCGACGCGGCCGATGGTGCGGAGCAGGGTCACGCCGTCATTTTGCAGGACGGCGAGACCGGCGGAATCATACCCGCGGTATTCAAGGCGTTTGAGGCCTTCGAGCATGATGGTGGCCGCTTTTTGGCGACCGACGTAACCTACGATTCCGCACATGATTTTTTAGGGTTTTAGCTGGCGAAATTACGTGTCTCCCGGATTGTTGCGCAAGGTTTTACCCGAGCTCTTCTCAATCATCTCATGACCCCCCAAAAAAACGTTCTAGCAGTCATTATGGGCGGCGGACGCGGCACGCGTCTGCATCCTCTTACCATGGAGCGCTGCAAGCCGGCCGTGCCCTTGGCAGGCAAGTACCGTCTCGTGGATATTCCGATCAGCAACTGCATCAACAGTGACATCAACCGCATTTTCCTGCTGACCCAGTTTCATACCGCCTCGCTGCACCGGCACATTCAAAACACCTTTCACTTTGACCCGTTCGGCGGCGGTTTTGTGGACATTCTTTCCGCCGAGCAGACCGAGAAAAGCACCGACTGGTATCAGGGGACGGCGGACGCGGTGCGGCGCAACCTCCAGCATTTCCGCAGTTTCCCCCATGAGTTCGTGTTGATCCTCTCGGGCGACCAGCTCTACCGGATGGATTTTCGCAAGATCATCAACGAGCACATCGCGAGCGGCGCGGATGTGACCGTCGCGGCGGTGCCCTTCCCGGTCTCGAAGGTCGAGGGCCTCGGCCTGATGCGGGTGGGAGACGATCTGGAGGTCTCCCAGTTCGTGGAAAAGCCCAAGGATCCGAAGGTCATCGAGAGCCTGACGATCAGCGAAAAATTGGAGGCCCGGCTGACGAATCCCTCGGGCGAAAAACACTGTCTCGCCTCGATGGGCATCTACGTTTTCAACCGCAAGGTCTTGGCCGAGGCGCTGGATAACGAGGAAAAGGATTTCGGCAAAGAGATCATCCCGGGGCTACTCGGGAAAAAGAAACTCTTCGCCCATGTCTTCGAGGGCTATTGGGAGGACATCGGCACGGTGAAGGCGTTTTTCGACGCGAACATCGCGCTCGCGCAGCCCTTGCCGCCGTTTAATTTTTTCGATCCGGCGGCTCCTATCTACACGCAGGATCGCTACTTGCCACCGTCCAAAATCAACCACTGCCAGGTGGACTACGCGGTGTTTGGCGACGGCTCGATCATCGAGGACTCGACCATCTCGCACTGCGTGCTCGGCATCCGCTCCTTCGTGCGCGAGGGCACGGTATTACGGGATGTGGTGATGATGGGCGCGGATTACTACGAGAGCGTGGATCAGCTCCGGGCCAACGTGTCGAAGGGCGTGCCCAATCTCGGGGTCGGCGCGGGCTCCAACATCGAGCATGCGATCATCGATAAAAACGCCCGCATCGGCGCGGGCGTGAGGCTGAGCGCGATCGGCAAGGAAGACGGCAACTACCCTCACGGCATCGTGATCCGCGATGGCGTGCTGGTGGTGCCCAAGGGTGTGGTGGTGCCGGACGGGTATACGCTCTAAGCGGCGGGCGGCGGGCTGGAGTGGCGGGTGGTGGGGAGGGACGTCAGCGGATCGAAAGTGGCGTGGGCGTACCGCCCACGGGATCGGCGGCGAACGGGCAGGATGCCCGTTTGCTCACGGGCGGGACGCCCATGCCACGCCGGAGGAACCAGACTACTCGGGCTGATTGAGGGCTCTCTCGAGGGTGAGGATGTTTTGGGCGGAGCGGCGCTCGTAGCCGGTGTGGTGCATGAGCTTCTTGATCAGGTGGACGCCCAGGCCGCCGATGGCGCGGTCTTCGAGGGGGAGATTCACATCGACCTCGGGACGGGCCAGGGGGTCGTAGGCGGGGGCGTCGTCGGTGATGGTGGCGCGTATTCGCGTGGCGGATACGGCGGCGAGCTCGACCGTGAAGGTGCGCGCGCCGGCGGGGAGGTCGCCGTAGCCGTGGTTGATGATGTTAGTAATGGCCTCCTCCAGCGCCAACTGGAGCGCGAGCAGGTCTTCCATCGACGGGGCGAGGGGCTCGCAAAAGGCGTCCACGGCCTCGGCAAGGCGGGGGATCTCGGCGAGGTCGTTGCTAAACGTGAGGAGCCTGGTCTCGGGGACGGTCATGGGGCGGAGGACGGGTTCTAAAATACCGCCCTGCTCGACGGCGGGCAACATGGCCAGCCGGGCGGAGGGCCGGGGGTGCGAGCGCGATGGATGGCGGGCGGGAGGTGGCGGCAATACCCGGGGTAAGCGGCGTCAGCGTTTTTCCTTTCGGGAAAGGCTCAGAGCAGGTGCGCGGCCATGACTCGCCAGGCGCGGGCGTCGTGCGCGCGACCGGGCCAGAGGTGCAGGTGATGGGGCACGCCCTTCGCGTGGAGGGCGGCGCAGAGTTCCCGGTTGTTGTCCAGGAATGGGTCGTGGTCGCCCACCGCGAAGACCAGGTCGAGCGAGCGGAGCCGGGAGAGCAGATCGGGGCGGTTCAGGCGCGGAAGGAACTGGCTGGGCATGAGGTAATAAACATCCGGGCCTCGCTGGCCATCGAGCAGATCGCCGAAGTGTTCGATGCGGTGGGTGAGGTCGTGTCGACCGGAAAAAGCGGCGAGTTTCTGGAAAAATTGCGGATGGCGGAAGGCGATGCTGGCGGCGAGGAAGGCGCCCAGGCTGCAACCGTGGGCGATGGTGCAGGGGTGGGGATTGTGCGCGACCATGAAGGGGAGCACCTCGTCGAGCGCGTAACGCTCGTACGCGAGGTGGCGCGAGAGGCGGACGTGCGGCGGGGCGTGGCGGGCGTAGAAGGTCTCCCGGTCGAGCCCGTCGATGCAGTAGAGCTGGAGGTGGCCGGCGTGGAGCTTGGCGCCGAGCGCGGCGACCAGGCCCATGTTTTCATACTCGTAAAAGCGTCCGCCGCGGGTGGGGAAGACGAGGACCTTGGCACCGGCGTGGCCGAAGACGAGGAGCTCCATCTCGCGGTCGAGGTGGGGGCTCCACCATTTATGATATTCGCGGCGCATCGGTGTGAAGACGGTGTGAAGGCCGGAGCATTGCGGGCGCGTCACGTATCGCCAAAAAAATCCACGACGGCATGCGTTAAGATTTCGCGCTCGGAGGGTGCGCCGGGGTGCTCGAAGTGCCCGGCGCGCAGCACGAGCAGGCGCTTGGGGTCGGGGAGGGCGTTGTGGATGGCGAATTGGCCCGCCG
>JBBRHC010000184.1:0-7615 GCA_038223295.1 Opitutales bacterium | reverse complement strand
ACACAGTGCGCGGGTCTTGTTGGCTCTTCATCAGTCGCTGATACTGTTGCTCGGTAATCATTGGGCCTGCTTAAGGCCCCGGGCCTTTCCTCAGCGCAGACCAGCGCCGCTCCAATCACCGACTCTCATGTCGATTTTGGAATGTCGCTGATGTCGACGTCTGATTGTCGTTCGACACAAGTTCGGGAGCGAACCGCCAGGCGGCGCGCCAAGACACCCAAGCACAAGCGCGTGCCCGCCCAGGAAATGGTCCGCCACGCCCACGCCTTGAGCTGCCAGCTCATCCGGCTCGTCAGGCAT
Organism: Opitutales bacterium; assembly: GCA_038223295.1. Classification (GTDB taxonomy): domain Bacteria; phylum Verrucomicrobiota; class Verrucomicrobiia; order Opitutales; family Opitutaceae; genus IMCC26134_A. The sequence continues at coordinate 7,315 of JBBRHC010000184.1, read as the reverse complement.
TGCCTACGCTATAAAATCCCTTGGAACCTTGCCTTCCCGCTCTTTAAGCAACGGTTATATTCCTACTTATGAATTGTTACCGGACACCGGTCATGATTAGGAACCGCTCCCGTGAAATCACTGCTTTTAAAAATTGTAAATCATTCTATAACAATAACTTAAATCTATTTATTCATGATCATTTCTTGCTCTTGGTTTAGTTGCCCCAGCTTTACGTCTCGCCCTAGTGTGGTGAGCGCGATATCTCTGATTACAATTTTGTGCCGGCTCCGACCCGGTCCGGGGAGCGCACTCGTCCCGCCTGCTGGTGAGAGCGTCCCGTTCTCACCTTCGAAACAGCACCCGGGACGGGTGCGCTCCCCGGACATTTCCGCGTAGCAATTATGTCGGGTTACTTATCGTTCACCGCACTGGATAATGCTTTCCGTTTTCCATTTGGTTTTTTGTTTTGGCTAACGTGAAATAGCTGGATATTTATCAAACTTTCTTGATCGCGCTTTCCTTAGACAGCTGGACTTTTTTAAATGGATCTTTGGGCGGGCTAAACCACCTTAAGCCATTCATTTTACGGATCATGCAAGAGTTAGGCGGGGCCGTTTTTGGCGAGGCAAGGTGGAAGACGATAATTTTACGTATTTCCGGCTCTATCGATTGAGTCGGAGCTCGGGTTAAACCCGCAACCTATCGGTTCTCCTCTTATCGCGCCGTTCCTTCCGACGATGGTGTTTATCCCGGCGCACTTTATCTGCCACCCCATCGAACGTTCGGGTCAGGCTGATGGTCGGTCATCAACAAGTAGCAGCTGTGACCACGACCAAACTCTTTCATCAAGACCTACGCGGGTGACTTCTTCGGTGGAGCGCCGTGACAGTCCTCGCGCCACCTCCCGGTCTATGATCCGCTGCACACTGTCCCAGTATAATCGCAGCCACCCGGCGGCTGGGGCTACCTCGATAGCGCCCCGTTTACTCTAGGTCCATTCGGGCGGGCCCCGGGCCATTCCATCGCGGCGATCCGGGTTTCCCGCTTATCTCCGCCGTGGAGCCGCTGGGTTTTTCGCGCTTTCTATGCTTTTTGTGGCCAAACCTCCAAGCTCCTCGAAATACTCCCCCGCCATCATGCCCGATCCGCTCCACGTCAAACTCAAAACCCTCATCGTCGAAACCCTGCGTCTGGAAGATATCGTCCCCGCCGACATCCCAGACGACGAGCCCCTGATCGGCGGCGGCCTCAGCCTCGACTCCATCGACGCCCTAGAGCTCGTCGTGCGCCTCGAAAAAGAATTCGGCCTCAAGATCGCCAGCAGCGAAGAGTCCCGCACCGCCCTCGCCAGCGTTTCCGCCCTCGCCACCTACGTCCGCGCCCACGCCGCCCCCGACCGCCTCCACGCCTAGCCCCGCGTCCCTCCCCGGCTCCCCGCCCGCTTCCGTCCATTGGACTTGGGTCATTGAACCGTGGTTATTTCCTCCGGCCTTCCCCGCATGTCCGCCCTCCCGCCGCCCGTCCGCGTCTCCGCCTGCGGCGCCCTCACCGCCTTCGGTGACGAATCCGCCACCCTCGCCGCCCTGCTCGCCGGCCGCCGCGCCCTCACGCTCACCCCCGTTCACGGTCGCGACGGCGGCGACCCCGTGCCCCTCGCCCTCCTCCCCGGCCGCGCCTACGACGAGACGCTCCCCCCCTCCTGGTTCCCCCACCTCCGCGACCTCGCCGCCCGCATCCCCGCGCCGACTCCGTCCCATCCGCCCTCAACCCTCGCCCCTTCGTCCATCCCCTGGGGCTCCTCCCGTCACCCCGTCTTCGTCACCGGCAGTAATTTCGGCGTCAGCCACCTCCACGCCTACCGTCTACACGGCGATCCCGCCCACCTCGACTACGGCACGCCCTTCGATTGCGTGCGCCACGTCGCCACCGCCCTCGGCTGGGGCTCCGACGTCACCACCTTTTCCCACGCCTGCGTCTCCGCCCACCTCGGCCTCCTCCACGCCACCCGCGTGCTCGCCGCCGGCCTCGCCGACTCCGCCCTCGTCTTCTCCTTCGACTTCATCAGCCCCTTCGTCGCCGGCGGCTTTCACGCGCTAAAAATCCTCAACGCCGACTTCCCCGCGCCTTACCAGGATCGCCCCGCCGGCTCCATCGGCCTGGGCGACGGCGCCGCCTTCGCCGTGCTCACCCGCGACCGAGGCGCCTTCGTCCTCGCCGGCCAGAGCCTGCACAACGAGATGCACCACTTCACCGCCAACCGCCCCGACGGTGCCGGTTTCGCCGCCTGCCTCGCGCCCCTCCTCGCCGCCTGCGCCGACCGCCGCGTCTGGCTAAAAGGCCACGGCACCGGCACTCTCGAGGCCGGCCGCCTCGAAGCCACCGCCCTCGCCACCGCCTTCCCCGCCGCCCCGCTCGTCTCCTGGAAAGGCGCTCTCGGTCACACCCTCGGCAGTTGCGGCCTGGTCGAGCTCGCCCTCGCCACCGCCGCCCTCCGCGCCGGCCGCGCCCCCGGCACCGTCGGGTCAACCTCCCCCGGTTTCACCGACGCCGTGGTCTTCGCCCCCTTAGACCTTGCCGCCTACGACGCCGTCGTCTGCACCAGTAACGCCTTCGGCGGCGCCCATGCCGCCTTCCTCCTTCACCATGCTTGAACGCTGGATCACCGCCCTGCGCACCGAGGACGCCGCCGCCGAGCCCGCCGCCGCCACCCGCGAGCGCCTCAAAGCCCTCTTCCCCCCCGGCGCCACCCGGCGCATGACCCAGCTCGGACTCACCCTCGGCGCCACCCTCCAGCCCCTCGCGCCCACCGAGGACGACACCCTCGTCTACGCCTCCACCTACGCCGAGACCCACGCCCTCGAAAGCTACCTCGACAGTTTCCCCTCCCCCAGCCCCACCCTTTTTCAGACCTCCATCCACCCGAGTTCCGTCCAGCAAAAACTCATCCAGCGCCAGCAACCCGTCCGCCACTTTTTCCCGATCACCGGCGGATCCACCCTCCCCGTCCAGGCCCTCCTCGTCGCCCTCCTCGCCGACACGCCCCGCGTCCTCCTCTGCGGCGGCGAGGAGCGCGGCGGCTGGCTCCTCGAGCAGAACCGCGCCAGCGACCGCACCTTCGCCTTCTCCCTCGCCCTCTCCGCCTCGCCCGCCGACGCCCTCGCCCGCCTCTGTATCGAATTCCCCGATACGGCCGCGCTCGCCGACACTTTCCCCGCCCCCGGCGCCTCCTCCCCCCCGTCCGCGCCCCCGCTCCCCCTCCCCGCCTTCTTCGACCTTCTTCACCACCGGCGCCCCTACACCTGCCTTGTCTCCCCGGGCCGCCGGCTCACTCTTACCTGGACCGCATGAGCGCCCCCTCCGTCGCGTCCGCCCCCGCCACCACCTCCCCTGCCTCGCCCGCCCCGCCCGGCGCCCGCGCCCCCTTTCGCAATCCCGGACCTAGCTGGGGCTTCCGTTTTATCCGCCTCTGCGACCGCGTCATCCCCGAGCCGCTTTTCCGCCCTCTCCGCGCCCTCGGCACCGCCGTCGCCCTCGCCAACATGCGCGCGCAGCGCCGCCACTCCCGCGACTACCTCCGCGTCGTCCTCGGCCGCGAGCCCGCCCCGCTCGAGATTTTTCGCCACTTCCTCGCGTTCACCGAGATGCTCATGCTCAAGCTCCGCGTCGCCGACGGCCGCCCCCACCGGGGTGTGCTCGCCCCCGGCTGCGCCGACTTTCGCCGCTTCCTCGACACCCCCGAGGACGCCCTCCTCGGCACCTTCCACTTCGGCCACTCCGACCTCGTCGGGTTCCTCTTCGGCGGCCAGGAAAAGCGCCGCGTCTCCATGGTCCGCCTCCGCATCGGCAACTCCGAGGACGTGGAAAAACTCGGACGCACCTTCGGCCGCTGGATCACCTTCGTCTGGGTCAACGAAGGCGAAAACCTGCTCTTCGCGCTCAAGGATGCCATCGCCGCCGGCGGCTCCCTCGCCCTGCAATGCGACCGCGTCGAGTTCAGCTCCCGCACCGAGCCCTTTCTTTTCCTCGGCGCCCGCCGCCTCTTCCCTTTCACCATCTACCACCTCGCACTCATTTTCGACCGCCCCGTTTTCCTCTCCGTCGCCATCCCAGGCGCGCCCGGCGAGTCCGTCATCCACAGCTCCCCCCGCTGGGCCCCCGACCCCGCCCTCTCCCGCCCCGCCAACCTCGCCTCCGCCCGCGCCCACTTCCAGGGTTTCCTCGACCTCGTCGAATCCCTCCTCCGCCAAAATCCGTATTGGTGGTTCAACTACATCCCCCTCAACCCCGAGGCCTCAAACACCCCTGCCCGCCCGCCTTCCCCCTCTTCGAGCCCGCGTCCGTCCCCCCCCACCGCAGTCAGCCGCTAGCCATCCCGCACTCTCCCCGCCTCCCGATCCACCCACCCCTTCCGATCTTTTGCGCCTTCCGTGCCTTTTGTGGCCCATCCTTCCGTCACTCCGCCCATGAGCCCCGCCCGCCGACTCTGGCTCCCCCTCGCCTACTACCTCTCCTGGCTGCTTTTCGGACTCGGCGGCCTCGCGCTCAACCTCGCCTGCGCCCCCTTCCTCCTCTGCCCCGACCGCGAACGTTTCCGCCCCCGCGCCCGCGCCGCGGCCCGCTGGCTCTTTGATTTCTGGCTGCGCTGGATGCACCTCTCCGGCGTCGTTGACGTCATCTTCCACGGCTTCGACGTCCCGCTCCCCCCCGGCCTCGTTTACGTCGTCAACCACCCCACCCTCGTTGACGCCCCCTTCCTCCTCGCCCGCCTCCCCGACACCGTCTGCATCTTCAAGCCCGCCCTCCTGCGCAACCCCGCCGTCGGCCCCGCCGCCCGGCTCTGCGGCTACGTCTCCGGCGACGCCGGTGTCGACGGCATCCGCCGCGCCGCCGAACGTGTCGCCACCGGTTGCTCCCTCCTCGTTTTCCCCGAAGGCACCCGCACCCTCCCCGGCGAATCCCTCAACCCCCTCCGCCCCGGCTTCGTCCTCATCGCCCGCCGCGCCCGCGCCCCCTTGCAACTCATCCACGTGCGCTCCAGCCCGCTCATGGCGCGCAAAGGCCACCCCTGGTGGAAACTCCCGCCCCTCCCTGGCCGCTTCGAGTTTACCCTCGGCGAACGCCTCCCACCCGACCCCGCCCTCCCTACCTCCGCCCTCGTCGACCACGTCGCCACCCGCCTCCGCACCCCCCAGCCCGGTCCCTAGCCCCTCGAGCCCTTCCTCATGGAGCGGATTCCCTTTCGTGTAGTTCGTGTTTTTCGTGGTTAAAAAATCCCCGATTGCCGTGGAGGCACTGTCCCCCCGCTCCTTTCGCCCGCCCCTCGCATGCCCGCCTCCGCCGCCCAGCTCGTCCTCATCCCCTCCTACAACACCGGCCCGCGCCTCCTGCGCACCGTGCGCGAGTCCCTCGCCGTCTGGACGCCCGTCTGGGTCGTGGTCGACGGCTCCACCGACGGCTCCGACGCCGCCCTCGGCCCCCTCCTCGCCGCCACCGCGCCCGACGCCCTCCGCGTTTTCCACCTCCCGCGCAACTCCGGCAAAGGCGGCGCCGTCCTCCACGGCCTCGCCCACGCCCTCGCCGCCGGCTTCACCCACGCCCTCGTGCTCGACGCCGACGGCCAGCACCCCATCGACCACATCGCGCCCTTTATGGCCGCCTCCGCCGCCCGCCCCGACGCCCTCATCCTCGGCCTCCCCGTCTTCGGCCCCGAAGTGCCCCTCGAGCGCCTCTACGGCCGCAAACTCAGCGTCGGCCTCGCCCACCTCGAATGCCTGGGCCGCGATATCGGCGACCCTTTGTTCGGATTCCGGGTCTACCCCATCCGCCCCACCCACGCCATCCTCTCCTCCCTCCGCTCCGCCCGCCGCTACGACTTCGACCCCGAACTCGCCGTCCGCCTCTTCTGGGCCGGCGTCCCGCCCCTCAACCTCCCCGCCCCTTGCCGCTACCTCGCCAAGTCCGACGGCGGCATCTCCCACTTCCACTACGTCCGCGACAACCTCCGCATGGCCTGGCTCCACCTCCGCCTCCTCGCCCGCCTCCTCGTCACCTTCCCCGCCGTCCTCGCCACCCGCCGCCGTATCCATAAAACCCCGACACGCCGATGATCCCCCGCCTCCTCCTGCTCCTCGCGCTCGCCGTCCTCCCGCGCCTCGCCGCCGAGCCCCGCCCCACCGCGCTCCCGCCCGCCGCCCGCGCCCGCCTCGAAACCCTCGCCGCGCCCCGCACGCTCACCGCTACGTTCACCGAGCACCGCCACACCCCGCTCAAAAAACGCCCCGTCGTCGTCACCGGCACCGTCCGCATCGACCCCGCCCGCGGCCTCAGCCTCGCCTACGACCAGCCCCGCGCCCCCGTCGTCATCCTCGACGCCCAAGGCCTCCTCCTCCGCCACCCCGACGGCCGCGAGCAAGCCGCCCCCCCCGAGGCCGAGCCCGATCTCCGCCTCCTCCACGCCCTCTTCACCTTCGACCTCCCCGCCCTGGAAAAATCCTACGCCCTCGCCGCCACCGACTCCCCCGACGGCGCCTGGACCCTCGCCTTCACCCGCCTCCCCGATTCCCCCGCCACCTACCGCGAACTCACCCTCGTCGGCGACGCCACCCGCCTCACCGCCATCACCCTCCTCAAAACCCCCAACCTCCACACCGACATCACCCTCGCCCCACCGACCCTCGACCCCCTCTTCCCCCCCGCCGACCTCGCCCGCTACTTCCGCTAAAACCCGCCCGCCTGCGACCTCCGCGCCCCGCCGCTTCGCCCCGCCGTGCCCTCCGTGGTTAAAAAAATCCGCCTCCCCCTCCTCGTCCTCCTCCTCTTCACCACCCTCTGCGGCGCGTGGCTTCTCTCGCTCGACCCCGCCGCCCACTTCACCACCGACGTCACCGAACTCCTCCCCGCCCACGAACGCGACCCCGAGGCGCGCCTCGCCCTCTCCCTCGTGCGCGAGCGCCAGGCCCGCGTCGTCCTCGTCGCCCTCGACGCCCCCGCCGGCACCCCGCCCGCCGCCCTCGCCGCCGCCGCCGCCGCGCACGCCGCCACCCTCCGCGCCTCGCCCGCCTTCGCCGCCGCTCTCCCCCTCGCCGACCCATCCTGGCAAAACGCCCTCGGCCGCATCCTCCACGCCCGCCGCTTCGACCTCCTCCTCCCCGCCTGGCTCGCCACCCAACGCCACGCCCACGCCACCTCCTCCTCCCTCCTACCTCCTGGGTCCTCGCTCCTAACACCTTCCCCCCCCTTCCCCGCCTGGCTCGCCGCCACCGCCGTCGCCGCCCTCGCCGCCGCCGCCGCCGCGCACGCCGCCACCCTCCGCGCCTCGCCCGCCTTCGCCGCC
>JBBRHC010000183.1:0-7657 GCA_038223295.1 Opitutales bacterium | reverse complement strand
ATGAGATGGCACAAGATGCTGGATCAGATGGTCGTTCGTGAATCCCGAAGTGCACTGAATAGTGCATTGAGCGGGTGAACGGACGAGCAGATGAGCAGCAGATTGCGCCAGATCGCGGCGATCCACTTCGGATTTCGGGATTAACTTACTGCAAAGGTATCGGGCGCTCGGTTTTAGGAGCCATTCGCGGGTTTGGCGGCGGGCGTTTCCGGGATGAAGCGCAGGGCGGGGGAGTTTATGCAATAGCGGATGCCGTCGGGCGGAGGGCCGTCGTCGAACGCGTGGCCAAGATGGCCTTCGCAGCGGGCGCAGATGTTCTCGGTGCGCCGCATGCCGTGGCTCGTATCAACGCGATCAACCACGCGATCCGGGGCGATTGGCCGGGAGAAACTTGGCCAACCGGTGCCGGAATCGAACTTGGTGGCGGCGTCGAAGAGCGCCACACCGCAGCCCGCGCAGTGGTAGATGCCGCGTTTACCGTCGGTCTTCCAATAGGCACCGCTGAAGGCGCGCTCGGTGCCGGCTTCGCGGAGGATGTAAAACTGCTCGGAGGTGAGACGTTTTTTCCACTCCGCGTCGCTGAGGAGCACCTTGCCATCGGGACCGGGCACGGGGTCGGGCGCGGCAGGGGTTTCGGAGGCGGCGGGCGAGAGCTGATCGGGCGTCACCGACGAGAGTGGGGCCTGGCCTTTGCAGGCGCTGAGCAGGAGGAGCAGGGCGAAGGCCGAGCCGACAGGGAGAACACGTAGGAGGCGCATAATTTCGGGGGACGGTTGACGAGTGGCGGTCGGGCCTCCCAGCTTGTAGGACATGTCAGGTGACGCAAATATTCCTCCGGCGACGTATTTTCTTTGGTTGGCGAGACACACAGGGTTTCCGTCAGTCCGGCTGGAGGAGCGCGCCGAGCAACTGTTGCTCATGGGCGGATTGATCCAGGATGAAAACCTGCCACTGAGATCGGCCAACGGCACGATCAAGGTGGGGCCGGGCTCGGTGGACATCGAGAATGCGCAGCGCTCGGCGCAGCGCACCTTGTCGGAGTTGCGCAAGCGGGTTCACTATAAGTGCGATAACGGAGCGAAAGTGTGAGTGCCGTCGCCGCCGTCGAATCTTGGTCGACACGGGGATCCGGAGATGCCTGAAAAAGCTGCGCAAATCTCCAGCCAGAGGTCACGTAGGCGGCGGCTTTATGCTTGAGTAAGCGTGGCGACATCCGGTGGTATCAATGGTGTGAACAATTCGTTAATTTTTGCACTACTCGGTCTTCTGGTCATTTCACCGACGCTTCGGGCGGAGCTGCTGGAGCGGGTGATTCGTGAGACCTATCCCGTTCCCAGCGAGATGGTTGTTTTTAAATCAGCCCGCGGCTTGATCGAGGTGAGCAACGGCCCGGCGGGTAGCGCGGTGGAGCTGGAGGTCACTTTGCGGGTGCAGCAGGACAAGCCAACGAGCGGCGTCGAGGCCTCTCTTACCCGCGCCGCGGCGAACGTATCGGCGGTCGAAATCGAGCGGATTTTTGAGCGCATGTCGCCGCGGGCCAAAGTCGACGTACGCCGCGTCAATGTGACGATCGCGGATGTGCGGCAACTGGTTTTCGACTGGGATCCGTCTTTGCAGGTAACGATCGAAGCGCGGCTGAAGATTCCCGCGGGAACGGCTTTGCGGGTAAACAACGTGGAGGCCGCCCTGATCTTGCCAAACCGGTATGTGGGCGACGTGGAATCGCGCAGCGAGAGCGGTTCGTTGATGGCAGGGGTGATCGAGGGATCGCTGATCGCCCGCACCTACTCCGGCAGCATCACGGTCAGGGAGGTGACGGGGAGCAGCGACCTGCGCAGTGACAGCGGTCTGGTGTTGGCGGGGAAACTGCGCGGAGCGGCGAATCTGCGCACCTCCACGGGAACCGTCGAGTTGCAGCAGGCGTTCGACAGCTTGAAAGTGCGTGGCGACGATGCCGGCATCTTCGTGGGGCTTTCCGCGCCGCTGCCGAAGTCGGTGGATCTGGCCACCTCGATGGGGGAGATCACGTTGAACATGGACCGCGATCTCGCGCTCACGGTGGACGCGGCGACGGGACTGCTCGGCAAGGTGCGCGTGCGCGGACTCTCACCGGCTGTGCGGCGTGGGCAGCCGGACGGTGCCTCGATGCTCGCGGACTTTTCCGGTGGTGGCTTGGTGGTGAAGATGCGCGGAAACGGCGCGACCGTGCGTGTGGTCGGTCGCGACGCGCTGGGCTTGTAACGACGCGGGCTTGCCGGCCGCGCGCGGGCGGGCAGGGTGCGCGGCATGATTTCTTCGAGCGCGTGTCACGGTGAACTGAAAAAACGGCTGCGCCGGGTGCATACGCTCGGCACGGTGGCCGGGCTGCTGGGGTGGGACGAGCAGGTAAACCTGCCGCCGGGCGCGGCCGGCCAGCGGGGCGAGCAGTCGGCCCTCATCGCGGAGCTCCACCACGCGGAGGGCACCGGCGCGGAACTGGGGGCGATCATCGCGGTTTGTGAAAACGCTTTCGCGCACGGGGCGCCCGCCGAGCCGGTGGACGGAGTGACGACGGGCGACGCGGGCGAGGCGGCCCCCGCCGTCGAGGCGCGTATCGTGGCGGCGGCGGCGCGGCGTGATTACGACCGGGCGACCAAGCTGCCCGGCGAGCTGGTGGCGGAGAAGGCGCGCCTCTCCAGCGAGGCTTATCATGCGTGGGCGGCGGCGCGCGCGGCGCGGGATTTTGGCGCCTTCGCGCCGTTTTTGGAGCGCCATCTCGCGATCGCGCGCCGCGAGGCGGAGCTGCTCGGCTACGGTGACCGGCCCTACGACCTCGCCATCGACCGGCACGACCCCGGGCTGACCACGGGGCAGGTGAACGCGTTGTTCGCCGATTTGCGCGCCGGGCTCGTGCCGCTGGCGCGACGCATCGATGCGCGGGTGGCGCAGGCGAGGGCGCGCGGCGACGGCCCGGTGACGTTAAAGGGCTTCGAACTCGACGCGCAGCGTCGGCTGGTGCGCGAGGTGACGGCGAAGCTGGGCTTCGACTTCGCGCGCGGACGGCTCGACGTATCGCTGCATCCGTTCTGCGAGGGCTCGGGCGACGACGTGCGCCTGACCACGCGCTTCAACGCCGACGAGCCGCTCGACGCGCTTTACAGCTCCATCCACGAGACGGGGCACGGCCTCTACGAGCAGGGTTTGCCGCGCGAGCACGCGGGCACGGCGCTCGGCGTGGCGGCGGGCATGGCGGTGCACGAGTCGCAGAGCCGGCTGTGGGAAAACCAGGTGGCGCGCTCGCGGGCCTTCTGGCGCTGGCTGGAGCCGGCGTTTCGCGCCGCCTTCCCCGCGCCGCTCGCCGGTGTATCCGTGGAACAACTACACGCGGCGGCCAACGCGGTGGAGCCCGGCGGCATGATCCGGGTCGATGCCGACGAGGTGCACTACAACCTGCACATCCTGCTGCGTTTCGAGCTGGAGAAACGGCTCTTCGCGGGTGAGCTCGCGGTGGCGGACCTGCCGGCGGCGTGGGACGCGTTGAGCGAGGAGCTGCTTGGCCGCCGCCCGGCGCACGCGGGCGAGGGCGTGTTGCAGGACGTCCACTGGAGCGGCGGGGCCTTCGGCTATTTCCCCAGCTACACGCTCGGCAACATGATCGCGGCGCAGCTCTGGGCGGTGGCGAAGGCGCGGCTGCCGGGGCTGGAGGAGGACTTCGCGTGTGGCGAGTTCGGGCGCTTGCTCGGCTGGCTGCGCGGCGAGATCCACGCGCACGGTCGCCGGGAGGACGCTTTCGCGCTCACGCGGCGAGTAACGGGCGAGGCGCTCGGGGCGCGGGCCTTGCTGGCCTACCTGGAAGAGCGTTACGCCTGAGCCGACACCATGGACCTGATCGACACCCACACCCACCTGGAATGCTTTGAGAAACGCGGCGAGACCGATGCGGTGCTCGCGCGCGCGGCGGCGGCCGGCGTGGCGCGGATGGTGATCATCGGCACCAGCAGCGAGGACTGGGCGCTTTATCGCGGGCTGGCGACGCGGCTGCCGGGGAGGGTATTCCATTCGATCGGGCTGCATCCCTGTTCGGTGGACGAGCGGTGGAGCGAGGAGGTGGCGCAGATCGAGGGGTTCTGGCAGGGCCAGGGCGCGCGACCGGTGGCGCTCGGCGAGTGCGGGCTGGACCGGTTTCATCTACCGAAGGACGACGAGGCGGGGGCGGAGCGGATCTTCGGGTGGCAGCGGGCGGCCTTCGCGGCCCAGCTCGTATTGGCGGTTCAACTACGCTGCCCGGTGGTGGTGCATTCGCGCGGTGCCTTCGAGGAGTGCGTGGCGATGATCGACGCGAGCGGTGTGGCGTGGGAACGGGTGGTGTTTCACTGCTTCAGCCGGAGCGCGGAAGAGATAGCCGAGCTGACGCGTCGCGGCGGGCGCGGATCGTTCACCGGCACGATCACCTACAAGAACGCCGAGGCGACGCGCGCGGCGATGGTGGCGCAGGGGCTGGACCGGCTGATGTTGGAGACCGACGCGCCCTACCTGCCGCCGGTGCCGCACCGCGGAAGGGCGAATGAGCCGGCGTTCGTGCGCTATACCGCCGAGTCGGCGGCGGCGGCGTTCGGCGTGACGCTGGAGGAACTGGCCGCGCGGACGACGGCCAATGCGCGGGCTTTTTTCGGCTTTTGACCCGTTTCGTGCGGCAAACGGCTCAGGTTTAACGCGTTCAGGCCTCGTCGAACTTGCGAGTGAAGAGCGAGTCGAGCTCGTCAAGCATGGCGGTGGCGTCGGTGCCGGTGGCGAGGAACTTCACCTTCGAGCCTTTGCCGGCGGCGAGCATCATCAAGCCCATGATGGATTTGCCGTTAACCTGCTCGTCATCCTTCTCGACCATCACGTCGGCTTTGAACTTGTTGGTGATGCGCACGATCATGGCGGCGGGACGGGCGTGGATGCCCATTTTGTTCTGCACAACAAGCTCACGGACGAGTTGGGCGGCTGAGTCGGTCTTTTCCATTAAGTGCGGCAAAATTCGGTCGGGGGCGGTGGCTTGCAACCCAAAAACCGGCTTGGCAGCCTAGGGGATTTTCATGAGCGAACCCACCTCATCCGCCACCGCCATCATCGTGCCTTGCCGGCTCGAATCCACTCGGTTCCCGCGCAAACTGTTGCACTGCGTGCGAGGTAAACCCTTGCTGCTGTGGGTCGCGGAGCGCATCCGGGTGGAGGCGCCGGAGTTCGCGTGCTGGTTCGCGGTGGATGATGTGTCGCTGGCGGAGCCGTTGGCGGCGGCGGGGTTTCATACCGTGATGACCAGCGTGGCGCACCAGAGCGGCACGGATCGGCTGGCCGAGGCGAACCGCACGGTAAAAGCGGCGCGGGTGATCAACGTGCAGGCGGACGAGCCGTTGGTGACTGGCGCGCAGATACGCCGGCTGGCGGAGCTGATCGCGGGGCCGGCCGCGATGGCGACGCTGGCGACGCCGTTTCGCCGCGCGGCGGATTTCCTCAACCCCAACCAGGTGAAGGTGGTTTTCGCGCCCGGCGCCGGATGGCGGTCGCTCTATTTTTCACGTTCCCCGATGCCCTACGCGCGGGATCTGGCGGGCAAGGTGGACGACGCCTGGGTGGCGGCCAACCCGTGCTACAAACACCTCGGGCTCTACGCCTACAAGGCGGAGTTGATCGAGAAATTCGCGAGCCTTCCGCCGGGCCGCTACGAGCGCATCGAGAAGCTGGAGCAGCTCCGGGTTTTGGAAAATGGATACGAGATCGCGTGCGATGTGACGAGCGACCCCGGCCTGGGCGTGGACACGCCGGAGGATGCGGTGAAGTTCGAGGCGGCGCTGGGGTAGGGGCGCGCGTCGCGGTGCGGTTGAGTGGTGGTGGGGCGCGCGTTTCGGCAAAAAAGGTGTGGCGTCGGGCGCGGCGGGCTTGTGGGCTCCCCGGCCCATGAATCCTGTTCTCAAGCTGTTGCTCGAAGGTGGCAGACTCACGACCGCGCAGATGGCGCAAGTCGCGGGTATTTCCGTCGCCGAAGTCGAACAGCACCTGGAGCAGCTGAAAAAAGATAAAATCTTCCTCGGCTGGCGTCCGGTGCTCGATCTTTCCCGAGAGGCCGCCGCAGGGGCCGCCGTGCGCGCGGTCATCGAGGTGAAACTCACGCCCGAACGCGGCGGCGGATTCAATCGCCTGGCCGACCGGCTGGCGAAGTTCGAGGAGGTCGAGTCCTGCTACCTCATGTCGGGCGCCTATGACCTGCTGGTCTTCGTGAACGCGCCCACCCTCCAGAAGGCCGCGTCCTTTGTGTCGGAAAAACTCTCCACCCTTGGCGGCGTGCTCTCCACCAGCACACATTTCCTGCTGCGTTCCTACAAGGAAGGCGGCTTCCAGCTCGACGGCGGCGACGGCTCCGGCGATCGCCTCAACGTCAGCCCCTGAGCGGAGTATCCAAATGAGCACTACCAGCAACCGCTGGGTGGCGAGCCACGTGGCGAGCCTACCCCGCAGCGGCATCCGCGATTTTTTTGAACTCGTGGCCAAAATGAAGGGCCAGGACGTGATCTCCCTCGGCGTCGGCGAGCCCGACTTCACCACGCCGTGGCACGTGCGCAAGGCGGCCATCACCGCCCTCGAGGAGGGCAAAACCTACTACACCTCCAATCTCGGCATGATCGAGTTGCGCCGCGCGGTCTCGGTCTATGTGACCGCGCACTTCGGCGTCGATTACCGGCCCGAGGATCAGGTGATTATCACGGTCGGCGTCTCCGAGGCGCTGGATCTGGCGTTCCGCGCCTTCTGCAATCCGGGCGACAAGGTAATGTATCACCAGCCGTGCTACGTCTCCTACCACCCGAGCATCACGCTGGTCCACGCCGAGGGCGTGTCGGTGCCGACCTACGCGAAGGACAAATTCGCCCTCACCGCCGAGGCCTTGCGCGCCGCGTGGGTGCCGGGTTGTAAGATCCTCATGCTCAACCTGCCGTGCAATCCCACGGGCGGCACTTGCGACCGGGAGCAACTCGAGGCCATCGCGGCGTTTTGCCGCGAGAAGGATTTGTTGGTGTTAAGCGACGAAATTTATTCGGAGCTCACCTTCGATGGCACGCACACGAGCATCGCGAGTTTGCCCGGCATGGTGGAGCGCACGATTTTCCTGCACGGCTTTTCGAAGGCTTTCGCGATGACCGGGTGGCGCATCGGCTACGCCTGCGGCCCGGCGGCGTTGATCGATGCGATGATGAAGGTGCATCAATACTCGATGATGTGCGCCTCGATCATCGCGCAGGAAGCGGCGTTGGAGGCGCTTAACAATGGCTGGGAAAACGTGTGCGATATGCGCGACCAGTATCACCGGCGACGCGACTTGGTGGTGCGGCGCTTCAACGAGATCGGGCTGACCTGCCACTCGCCACGCGGGAGTTTTTATGCGTTCCCCAGTACGAAGGGCATTGGCATGGCGGAGAAGGACTTCGCGGTGAGGCTCTTGCAACAGGAGAAGGTCGCGGTGGTGCCGGGCACGGCCTTTGGCCCGAATGGAACGGGGCATGTGCGCGCGTGTTTCGCGACAAGCTACGAACAGCTCATCGTGGCGTGCGACCGCATAGACCGGTTTGTAAACGGGGCGCGAAAACAGTGAGCAGTTGACGTGCCGCGGCAGGGAGGGAGGGCGGGTAGAAGAGCCCGA
>JBBRHC010000182.1:0-7660 GCA_038223295.1 Opitutales bacterium | reverse complement strand
GAGGATTCGGCAGCAACAGCTTTGTTCGCACCGTGCTTGAGGCCAATCCCCTCAGCGGCTTCTTGGTCGCATCTTATCTCACCATCTCCGATGCTACGCAGGCCATCACCAACGGCGCCAAGGGTTTGACCTACAACGGCGTGCCCTACTCGGTCGCGAACGTGGTCAACGGCCAATATTCCCTCTGGGGCTACCAGTGGTTCTACCAGGCCGCTGGCCTGAACGCCGATGAGACCACCTTCGTGGACGAATTCGTCGCTACTATCCCTGCCAATCTCGGCACCGCTGGCATCCCGATCCCCGACATGCAGGTCATCCGCGTCGGCGGCGATGGCGGCCAGATCCTCACCAACCTGTAAGCGCCTTCCAGCCTTCAGTTTCATCATCTCTGGCGTCGGCAGTTTTCTGCCGACGCCAGTTTTATCTTAAGACCTCAATGCGCCTCCTCGCGCCAATCGTTTTCGTCATTGTTCTGGGCGCGGTGTGCGCCGTTCTTTTCCCACGCCTTGGTTCGACCCTTCCTTTGCCGCCTGCCGCCCCGACTGCACCGAAGGCCCCCAGCGCAGCCGCGTTGGCAACGCCGTCGTCTGTCGCCGCCTTCCCTTCTTCTCCGGCCACGCCCTCGCGCTTCGCCTCCTCGGCCCCCGCGCTCACCCCAGCGGAGACTCCCGCTGGATCTGCTTCCGCGCCCCTTTCGCCGACCGCAGCCTCCGCCTCGGCGGCATCCGGCAACCCTCTCGCGCCAAACGTATCCGTTAAATCGGCCCGAGCCCTCGTCTCGCCGTCTTTCCCCTCCGTCTTGGTCGGCCGCTACGCCGGCGGCTTCGCGCCTTTCCCGCTCGCTCCGTCTGGCGTTATCCCCGTCCCGGCCGTGCTCGCACCCGACCCTTCGCGCGTGGATTTGACGCCCGAACAACGCGTCGCCGTCGAACTTATGGCCGAGGACTTTGCCGACGCTGTGGGCGTGCCCGACGCCGACCAGCCCGCTCCCGACTCGCCCTTCGCCCAGCGCGTGCGCGCCGCAACCTCCGAAACCGATTTTCTCTTCCGCCAGCGCTACGGCCACCAGGCTTGGGTGCGGTTGCAGGCGCAGACCGTCCACCAGCTCAACGGCTACTGAACCACACCATGGCATCCCGCTCGAGGCGCTCGCCGCGCCCTTCAACTCTCCGCCGGCCCGATCTCACTATCTCGTCTCGGTTCGGCCTGCTCCTCCTCGGCCTGCTCCCGTTACTCGGTCCCACTCCGACCCTCCGGGGCCAGGACAGTCCCGCCGCCGAGCGCCTCTTCATCCGCGAATTCCGCGTGCAGGGCGCCACCGTGCTGCCCGCCGCCGAAGTTCAGCGCGCCGTTTACCCTTACCTTGGCCCCGGGCGCACTCCGGCGGATATCGACGCCGCCCGCGCCGCCCTCGAGACCCTCTACCGCGAAAAAGGCTACCAGGCCGCCACCGTCGAGGTGCCCGCCCAGCGCGCCAAGGGCGGCCTCATCGTCCTGCGCGTCACCGAGGGTGAGATCGGTCGCCTGCGCATCGTCGGTTCGCGTTATCACGACATCGAGAAAATCCGCGCCGCCGCCCCCTCGCTCGCCGAAGGCGCCGTTCCCGAGTTCAACGCCATCAGCCGCGATCTCGTCGCGCTCAACCAACAGCCGGATCGCCGCGTCACCCCGGAGATTCGCCCCGGCGCCGAGCCCGGTATGCTCGACGTGGATCTAAAGGTCGAGGACACGCTCCCGCTCCAGGCCTCCGCCGAGCTCAACAACCGGTCCAGCAGCGGCACCACCCGTCTGCGCCTCAACCTCGCCGCCTCCTACGATAACCTCTGGCAGCTCGGCCACTCCGTCGGTGCCAACGCCCAGACATCCCCCCAGGATTGGGACGAGGTCCTTGTCTATTCCGCCTTCTACCGGGCCCGCTTCGAGGGGCTGCCCGAGTGGAGCTACATGCTCACCGGCACTAAACAAGAGACCGACATCTCCACGCTTGGTGGCACCGCCGTCGCCGGTCGCGGCGAATCCGTCGGCCTGCGCTCCACCCGGGTGCTCGCCGCCCCGGCGGATGTCCGTCTCTTCCATTCCGTCAGTTTCGGCCTCGACTACAAAAAAGACGACCAGGCCGTGGACGTCGCCGGCGTCACCACCACCACTCCGCTCACCTATTTCCCCCTCAACCTCACCTACGGGGGCTTTCTCGCCCGGGAGCACAGCGAGACCGAGTTTTTCACCGGCCTCACCCTGCATTTCCGCGGCCTCGGTAGCGATGCGCGCGAGTTCGATCAGAGTCGTTTCAACGCCGGCCCGTGCTTAGTCACATTGCGCGGCGACGTCACCCACACCAGGAAATTGCCCCCCGACGCCCCCATCTCGGCCCGCCTCCAAGGCCAGCTCGCCAGTGGTCCGCTGATCAACAAGGAGCAGTTCGCTGCCGGCGGTCTCGATACCGTGCGCGGCTACCTGGAGGGCGAGGTGCTCGGCGACCACGGCCTCGTCGGCTCGCTCGAGCTGGTCTCGCCCAATCTCGCCGCCGGTCGCCTCGCCCGCACCGATTTCAAGGCCTTGCTCTTTGCCGATGGCGGGCATCTGCGCCTCACCGACCCCTTGCCCGAACAGACTTCGTCCTTCGACCTAGCCAGTGTCGGCGCCGGTTTCCGTTTCCGCCTCTTCGAGCACTTCGATGGTGCGCTTTACTTTGCCGTCCCGTTCGTCGAGCAGACCGATACCGAGGGGGGCGAACCCCACTTCACCTTCGTCATCAAGAGCAGCCTCTGATCCGCGCCACCCGTCACGCCACCGCTCCTCCCTTCACCGCCTTTCGCCTCCAGACCACTCTTTTTCCCGAACGCTTCAAATGACTACGCCATCCTTCGCCCTCGCCCGCCGTTGCCTCGGCGCTCTTCTGGGTCTCGCCGCCCTGCTCGTCGCCACCGTCCCCGCCCATGCGGCGGGCGAGTGGTGGGATAAACAATGGCCGCTGCGCAAAACGCTCGTGCTCGACACCACCGCCAGCGGGGTCGCCCTCCCCTCCGCCACCGGCCCGGCCCCGGTGCTGGTGCGCCTGCACGGCGGTAACTTCCAATTCGCCGCCGCCGCCGCCGATGGCCGCGACCTGCGCTTCTTGGCCGCCGATGGCACGACGCTCCTCCCCCACATGGTCGAGAGCTTCGACCCGCTGCTCAACGAGGCCTTCGCCTGGGTCCTCGTGCCTGACGTCGCCCCCGGCGCGCGCTCCGAAATTAGCGTTTATTACGGCAACCCCGCCGCGCCCCTGCCCGCCACGCCGGCTCCCTACGACGCCGATACGCTGCTGGCCTATCACTTCGCCGGCTCCGGCGCCCCCGCCGATTCCAGCGGCATGGGCAATTCCGCCGCCGGCCCCGGCGTGTCGGCCCCCGGCTCCATGATCGGCTCCGGCCTGCGCCTCTCCGGCAACGCCCCGCTCACCATCCCCGCCAGCCCCTCCCTTGCCCGCACCGCCGGCCAGCCGCTCACTTGGTCGGCCTGGGTTAAACTCGCCGCCGTCGCCGAGCGCGCGGTGTTGTTCTCCTGGGGCAACGACGCCGCCGCCTTCCACCTGGCCTTCGCTTCCGGCGCCCCCGTGATCGAGGTTCGCACCGGAGTCGCCGCCCCGCTCCGCAGCTCCGCCGCCACCGCGCTAAAACCGGGCGACTGGCACCACCTCGCCGTGGTCGCCACCGCCGCTGGCGGTATCACCCTCTACGTGGACGGCGCGGAGGCCTCCCGCCTCGACGCCGCGCTGCCCGCCCTCGACGCCCCCGCCTCCCTCGGCGCCGATCTCGCTCGCGCCAATGGCTTCGCCGGAGAGATTGACCAACTCGTCATATCGGGCGTCGCCCGCCCCGCCGCCTGGGTGAAGTTCGCCGCCATCGGCCAATCCGGCTCCAGCGAGAGCCTGAAGCTCGTCGCCCTAGGCCAAGACGAAAGCGGCGATGTTGCTACCGGCGGCGCCCACGGCGGCAATTTCCTGACCGAATCCCTGAGCCACCTCGCCCTCTTCGGCGACATCGCCAAGAACATGATGTTCGACGGCTGGATCGCCGTGATCGTCTGCATTATCATGATGATCATCGGCTGGGTCGTCGCCTTCCAGAAATTCGCCTACCTCAAGAAAGTCGAGTTGGGCACCGAGGAGTTCCTCCGCCAGTGGAAACAGGTCTCCACCGATCTCACCGCCCTCGACCATGGCGACTCCGCCGGCATCACCCAAATCGGCAACAAGTCCAATACCGCCAAACAAAAGCTCATGCAGCAGAGCCCGCTTTACCAGATCTACCACATCGGCTCCGAGGAGATCCATAACCGCCTCACCAGCAAACGCGGTTTTAACGGCCTCTCCAACCGCTCCATCACCGCCATCAAGGCCAGCCTCGACGCCGGCCTCACCCGCGAGGTCCACCGCCTGAATTCCGGCCTCGTCTCCCTCACCATCGGCATCGCCGGCGGCCCCTACGTCGGCCTCATGGGCACGGTCGTCGGTGTCATGATCACCTTCGCCATCATCGCCAAGAGCGGCGAGGTCGAGGTCAACTCCATCGCCCCCGGCATCGCCTCCGCCCTGCTCGCCACCGTGTTCGGCCTGCTCGTCGCCATCCCCGCGCTGTTCCTCTACAGCTTCCTCAGCAGCCGCATCAAGGACTCCATCTCCAACATGCAGCTCTTCATTGACGAATTTATCACCAAAATGGCCGAGTTCTACCCCACCAAGGGCGACATCCCGGCCAACACCCCGCGCCACCTGGATCGCGAGCCCGACCATAAGGGTTGACCGGCCCCCTCCTCCCCACCCATCGCACCCATGAAAGTCGACGACAACAAATCCTACGACGACATCAACGTCACCCCCATGGTAGACCTCTACCTGGTTCTCCTGCTCATCTTCATCATCATGACCACCGCCGGGGTGCAGGGCGTGAAGGTGGATCTCCCGCGCGGCTCCACCGCCCCCGCCCTCGGCGGCCCCAAGAGCCGCGCCATCACGGTCAACAACGAGGGTAAGATCTTTTTGGATACGGTCCCCGTGACCCTCGAGCTGCTTGAGCAGCGCCTTGCCGAGCACAAGGCCGCCAATCCCGACTTCCCCGTCGTCATACGCGGCGACCGCGGCACGCAGTACCAAGGCATCATGGACGTGCTCGATGTACTCGGCCGCGTCGGCCTCACCCAGATCGGCCTCGCCACCCAGCCTCCGGGCTAGACCGTCCGCCCCGCCTTCCCGCGCCCCCAGACCATGCAATTGATCGACAACGACGACCCCGAGGCCGGCTTCCTCCGCCGCCATCGCATCAAGCTCACCGTCGCCGCCCTCTCTCTCTGCGGCGTCGTGCTACTGGTCGCATTCGGCTCCGGCCCGAATCGCCCCACCTTCGCCCCGCCCGCCCCGCAAATCGTCAACATCGTCGTCCCCCCGCCGCCTCCGCCGCCCCCCCCGCCACCGCGCCCGCGCGAGCCCCGGCCGGAACAAGCGCAGGATCAACAAATGGTCGCGGCCGAAGCCACCAACGAGCCCGAGGAAGCCCCCTCCGAGGCTCCGCCCGCCGGCGACGCCCCGCTCGGCACCGGCGTGGTCGGCACCGGGCCGGCCGATGGCTTCGGCCTCGGCACCGCTCCCGGCGGCGGCGGCGGTTACTACGGCGGCGGCTCCCGCTCCGGCGGCACGGGCAGCGCCCTGGGCCGCTACGGTTATCAGGTTCAGACCAGTATCCAGAGCGCCCTCTCCGCCCATCCCCGCACCCGTTCACTCGTGCTCGACGGCCGCCTGCGTGTGTGGGTGGACGCCAACGACCGCATCGAGCGTGTCGAGCTGGCCGGTGATGCCGTCGCCCCCGACCAGATCACCGCCGTCCGCGAGGCCCTCTACGGCCTCCAGCTTCGCCAGGCCCCCCCGTCCGGCACGCCGATGCCCGTCGTCCTCGCCCTCCGCTCCCGCCGCCCCCTCTAACTCCTCTCCTTTTTTTCCAGCATGAAACACCTCGGATTCCTTCTCTCCTGCGCCACGCTCGGCGCGCTCGCGTCCCCGCTCGTCGCCCAAGACGCCGCCGCGCCCGCCCCCGCGCCGGGAGAGCTCAACCTTGAGCGTTCCGACAACGCCACCGTCAACCTCGTGCGTCTGCTCGTCGAGCAGGGCGTCATCCCGCGCGATGCCGCCGTCGAGCTTATCCGGCAAGCCGAGGCCGAGGCCCGCCAAACCCGCGCCCAGACCGCCGCCGTCACCACTGCGGCCGCCGAGATTCGCGCCGCCGCCCAAGCCGAGCTCGCCCTCTCCGAGACCGATGTGCGCGTCACCTACGTGCCCGAGCACGTCCGCCAGGAAATCGCCGCCGATGTGCGCAACGAACTCGCCGCCGAGGCTCGCGCCCAAGGCCTCGCCACCCCGGGCAAGGACACCCCGTCCTGGGTTTCCCGTTTCCGTCCCTTCGGCGACTTCCGCGTGCGCGGCCAGGCCACCTTCTTTGACGACGGCAACAACAACACCGGCGCTTTCCCCGATTTCAATGCCATCAACACCGGCGCCCCCTTCGACGTCGCCGGCTCCGCCTTCTCCCCCCAGCTCAACTCCGACCAAGACCGCGAACAGTACAACCTGCGCGCCCGCTTCGGCTTCGAGGTCGATCTCGACGAAGGCTATGTCGCGGGCATCCGCCTCGCCACCGGCAACAGCGCCTCCCCCGTCAGCACCAACCAGACCGTCGGCAGCCCCGGCAACTTTTCCAAATTTGATATCTGGCTCGACCAAGCCTTCCTGCGCTGGGAATCGCGCGCCGCCTCGGATTTCTCCGCCAAGGTTTACGCCGGCCGCTTCGAGAATCCGTTCTACAAAACCGACATCACCTGGGACAGCGACATCCAGCTCGACGGCTTCGCCTTCCAAGGCGGCCACCAGACCACCGAGAGCATCAAAACCTTCTTCACCGCCGGGTTTTTCCCGGTCTTCAACACCGCCCTTAACTTCCCCGCCAACCAGCCCGCCAAGTTCGAGAGCACCGACCGTTACCTCGCCGCCGCCCAGCTCGGCGCCGATTACCAAATCACCAAAAACACCCGCCTCAAGGCCGCTTTTGCCTACTATTATTTCTCCGACATCCAAGGCGAACTCTCCGATCCCTTCACCCCGCTCAACGCCTCCGACGCCGGCAGCACCGACAACCGCCGCCCCACTTTCGCCCAAAAGGGCAACACCTACACGCCGCTTCGCGATATCGTGCCCACCGCCGCCAATAACTTTGGCGCGATAAACCAGTTCCAATACTTCGGCCTCGCCAGCGATTTCGCCCCCGCCGCCTTGACCGCCCAGCTCGATCTCAACCACTACGAGCCCTTCCAAATTTCGTTCTTCACCGAGGTCGTAAAGAATCTCGCTTACGACAAAAACGAGGTCGAGGCCTCCGCCGTCAATAATCTCTCCGGCACCGGCGGCCACCTCGGCGGAGACTTCGCCTGGACCCTCGGCGTCAATGTCGGCCAAGCCGTCCTCCAGAAACGCGGTGACTGGCGCATAGGCCTCTCCTACCGTTACCAGGAGTCCGACTCCTTCGTGGACGGCTTTGTCGATTCCGACTTCGGCCTCGGGGGCACCAATCTCCAGGGCTACATCATCGGCGCCCAATACACCCTCACGCCGCGCATTTTCCTCTCCGCCCGCTGG
>JBBRHC010000181.1:0-7713 GCA_038223295.1 Opitutales bacterium | reverse complement strand
GAGCGAAGACATCCGCCGCTCCGGCGCCACCGTCCGGGGCGGCGACGCGGTCAACGGCGTGGACGGCCAGCTTCGCCACACCGGGTCCATCGCCGGCGCAGCGAGCTTCATCACCGCCGACGTCCGGCTTTCCCACCGGCCGAACGACCGCCTCGAGTTCGCCCTAGTCGGCCAGAATCTATTCGAACCGCAACATCTTGAACAGGGGCCCATCCCCATCACCGCCACCGCCGAGGCTCCCCGCAGCTTCCACGGCAAGGTCACTTGGCGCGTCTGATGAGGGCCTCCCCACCGCTCCCCTCCGGAACATGCGAGGCCGCCGCCCCGCGCGGCGACCCTGTCCGCCGGTTGCTCGACGTCCGCCTTCCAGTCGGCCGGTTCGGATTGTCGGGCCCGCTCGCCTTGCTGTTCCTGATCTGCTTCTCCGGCTTGGGCGCCCCGCTCGCGCTCGGCGCGGAATCGGCCACCGCCAAGGAATACAAAATCAAGGCAGCCTTCCTCTTCAACTTCGCCAAATTCGTGGAGTGGTCGCCGCAGCGCTTCGCCGGCAGCCAGAGCCCGATCGTCATCGCCATCCTCGGCAAAAACCCCTTCGGCGCCGACCTCTCCGCGCTGGTGAAAGAGCGCACCGTCAACGGTCGCCCCATCGTGGCGCGGCGGATCGACTCCGCCGCCGAGGTGGCCGACGCGCACATCGTCTTCGTCTCCGGCGAGGAGGACGGGCGCCTCGACGCCACCGTGTTATCCTCCCCGGGCGTGCTCACGGTGGGCGAATCCCCGGCTTTCGGCGCCGGCGGCGGGATCATCCGCTTCACCCTCGTTGACGAGAAGGTGCGCTTTGAAATCAACCAGGCCGCCGGCGAGAAGGCCGGCCTCAAGATCAGCGGGCAACTGCTCAAGCTCGCCACACTCACCCGCTCCGCGCCCTGAGCCTCCGACCATGCCCCGTCTCGAACACCTTCCCCTCAAACGCCGGCTGACCGTCATCAGCGTGCTTACCAGCGGCTTCGCCCTGCTGCTCGCCTGCGCCGCCTTCATCACCTACGAGCAGTTCACGTTCCGCAGCGACATGGCGCGGGATCTGGCGATCACCGCCCAGATCATCGGTTTCAACAGCGCCTCCGCCATCACATTTAACGACACCGAGTCCGCCCGCCGCACCCTGGAGGGTCTCTCCGCCCAACCCCGCGTCGTTCGCGGCTGCGTTTACGACGCCGATGGCCAGGTCTTCGCCTCCTACCACCGCGACGAGCGCACCGACCGGCCCTGGCCCGGCGCCCGGGAGGACGTCGCCACCCTGGGCGACGCCTCGCTCGAGCTTTTTCACGTTATCCGCTACGCCGGCGAACTCAGCGGCACCATCTACCTCGAGTCCGATCTCAAGGAGCTGCATGCCCGCTGGTGGCGCTACATCGCCATCGCGGCCGGCGTGTTCCTCGCCGCCCTGGTGGTCACTTGGTTGATCGCGAGCCGGCTCCAGCACTCCATCGCCGAGCCCATCGCCCGGCTCGCCGCGCTCGCCGGAAGCGTCGGGGCGGAGAAAAACTACGCCCTGCGCGCCATCCGACGCGGTGGCGGTGAGATCGGCCGGCTGATCGACGGCTTCAACGACATGCTCGCCCAGATCCAGACCCGCGACGCGGAGCTCCACGCCGCGCACCGCGATCTCGAGCGCCGCGTCGAGGACCGCACCCGCGACCTGCGCGCCAGCGAGGAGCGCATCCGCCTCATCGTGGACACCGCCTTCGACGCCATCGTCACCATCGACGCCGCCGTCCTCATCACCGCCTGGAATCAGCAGGCCGAAAACACCTTCGGCTGGACCCAGGACGAGGCCCTGGGGCGCGATTTCACCGCGATCATCGCCGCCCCGGAGAGCCGCGACGCCTGCCGCCACCGCCTGCACCGTTTCCTCGACCCCGAAGGCGCGGAACCGCTCAACAAACGCGTCGAGCTCGCCGCCCTGCACAAGGACGGCCGCGCCCTGCCGGTCGAGTTCGCCGTCTCCCCTGTCCGGCTGGAGGGCACCGTCCTCGTCAGCGCGTTCCTGCGCGACATCACCGAGAGCAAACGCGCCGACGCTGAGTTGAAGCAGATCCACCGCCAACTGCTCGACACCTCCCGCCAGGCCGGCATGGCCGAGGTCGCCACCGGCGTCCTGCACAACGTCGGCAACGTGCTCAACAGCGTCAACGTCTCCGCCACCCTCGTGGCCGACCAGGTGCGCCGCTCGAAGGCGCCCAACGTCGGCAAGCTCCGCGATCTCATCGACCAGCACCGGGCCGACCTCGCCCACTACCTCACCGAGGATCCCAAGGGCCGCATCATCCCCGACTACCTCGGCACCCTCGCCGACGCCCTCGCCGCCGAGCAAAAGACCATCATCGCCGAGCTCGAAAGCCTTCACCGCAACATCGGCCACATAAAGGACATCGTCTCCATGCAGCAGAACTACGCCAAGACCTCCGGCGTGGTGGAGACCGTCTCCGTCCCCGATCTCGTCGAGGACGCCCTCCGGATGAACGCCGGGTCCCTCGCCCGCCACGACGTCGAGGTCGCCCGCGAATACGACGGACGCCCCGTCATCACGGTGGAGAAAAACAAGGTCCTGCAAATCCTCGTGAACCTCATCCGCAACGCCAAATACGCCTGCGACGAGTCCGGCCGTATCGATAAACGCATTACGCTGCGCACCCGCGCCGACGCGTCCGGCGTCGCCCTCTCCGTCATCGACAACGGCGTCGGCATCCCGCCCGACAACCTTACCCGCATCTTCGCCCACGGCTTCACCACCCGCAAACACGGCCACGGCTTCGGGCTGCACAGCGGCGCCCTCGCCGCGCGCGAACTCGGCGGCTCCCTCACTGTCCACAGCGAAGGCCCCGGCAAAGGCGCCCTGTTTACCCTCACGCTTCCCTTCAGTCCCGAATCCGATCCGACATGAACACACCCTCCCTGGAGAAAAACGTCCGGATACTCGTCGTGGACGACAACCGCGCCATCCACGCCGATTTTCGCAAGATCCTCACCGCGCCCAGCGAGGCCGAGGAGGCGGACTCGATGGAGACCGCCCTCTTCGGCAACACCGGCGCCCAGCCCCGCGCCATCCGCTTCGAGGTCGATTCCGCCTACCAAGGCGAGGAGGCCGTGGCCATGGCCGCCCAGGCGCTCGCCCAGGGCCGTCCCTACGCCCTCGCGTTCATGGATGTGCGCATGCCGCCCGGCTTGGACGGCATCGAGACCACCGAGGCTATCTGGAAGGTCGATCCCGACCTTCAAATCGTCATCTGCACCGCCTACTCGGACTACTCCTGGGAGACGATGATCCGCAAGCTGGGCCATTCGGACAAACTCCTCATCCTCAAAAAACCCTTCGATAACGTGGAGGCCCTGCAACTGGCCACCGCCCTCACGGAAAAATGGCACATCACCCGGCAGGCGCGCGGGCAGATGGCCGACCTAGAAAAACTCGTCGAGGCGCGCACCCGCGAACTGCGCATCGCCAAGGAGCACGCCGAGGTCGCCAACCAGGCCAAGAGCGAATTCCTCGCCAACATGAGCCACGAGATCCGCACCCCGATGAACGGCGTCATCGGTATGACCGGCCTGCTCATCGACTCCGACCTCGATCCGGTGCAGCGCGAGTATGCCGACACCATCCGCGCCAGCGCAGACACCCTGCTGGCGATCATCAACGACATCCTCGACTTCTCCAAGATCGAGGCCGGCAAGCTCAGTTTCGAGACCCTCGATTTCGAGCTCACCGACACCGTCGAAGACACCGTCGACATGCTCGCCGAGCGCGCCCAGGCGAAGGGCCTCGAGCTGGTCATGGAGGTCGCCCCCGAGGTCCCCGCCTGGCTGCGCGGCGACCCCGGACGCCTGCGCCAAGTCCTGACCAACCTCATCGGCAACGCGATCAAGTTTACCGAGGGCGGCGGCGAGGTCGTCGTCCACGCCCGCAGCGCGAGCGAGACCGACGAGGCCGTCGTCGTGCGCTTTGAAGTCAAGGATACCGGCAGCGGCATTTCCGCCGAGGCCCAGGCGCGCCTCTTTCAAGCCTTCAACCAGGCCGACACCTCCACCACCCGCAAATACGGCGGCACCGGCCTGGGCCTCGCCATCTCCAAGCGCCTCGTCGCCATGATGCAGGGCGAGATCGGCGTGCAGAGCGAACCCGGCAAAGGCTCCACCTTCTGGTTCACCGCCCGCTTTGCCCGCTCCGCGCCGGGCGCGCTTTCCGTGCCCTCCCTGGCCCAGGATGGCTGGGCCGAGCTGCGCGTGCTCGTGGTCGATGACAACGCCAGCGCGCGCCAGAGCCTCCGCCACCAGCTCTTCTCCTGGAAGCTCCAGAAAGGCAGCGCGGCCGACGGCTACGAGGCGCTCAAGATCCTGCGCGCCGCCGCCGCCGAGGGCCGCCCCTACGACCTCGCCCTGCTCGACGTGCAGATGCCCGAGATGGATGGCCTCACCCTCGCCCGCGCGATCAAGGCCGATCCCGCCATCGCCGATACCCGCCTCATCGCCCTCGCGCCCAAAGGCTACGCCCTGAGCACGGCGGAGGCCGCCCGCGCCGGCATCGACGCCCTGCTGGCCAAGCCGGTAAAACACTCGCGCCTGCTCGACTGCCTGGTGGGCGTCATCGGTCGCACCCTGGCCGTCAGCCTGAGCACCCAAGGCGCCACCCCGCGCACCTTCGTGCTCGAGCCCGGCCTGCAAGCCGAGCTGCGCCGCACCCGCATCCTGCTCGCCGAGGACAACATCGTTAACCAGAAAGTCGCGCTCGGCATCCTCGCCAAGTTCGGCTGCACGGCGGATGTGGCGGCGAACGGATTCGAGGTGTTGGAGGCCTTGCAGCGCATCGACTACGCCCTCGTTTTCATGGACTGCCAGATGCCCGAGATGGACGGCTACGAAGCCACGCGCCTAATCCGCAAGCAGGAGAAGGAAAACCAGTGCGCCCGCCCGCCCCCGCACATCATCGCCGTCACCGCCAGCGCGATGCAGGGCGACCGCGAGCGCTGCCTGGCCGCCGGCATGAACGACTACGTCTGCAAGCCCATGCGCGGCCACGAACTGAAACAGGCTTTGGAGCGCTGGTGGGAAAGATCCCCCCTGCCCCAGGAGCAAACCTGCGCCTGAGCCGCGTCCGAGTCCGTGACTCCCCGTTTCAGGGGCCGGATTTTCAACGCCACGCACGCGTGGATCGCGAAGAGGTTGGTTTGATTCACCCGGCGATCTTCGCGTCAAAGCACGGTTGTTCCTGCGACGCGCCCCGGAGGTGGGTTACCGGGTGCGTTACGAAGGCGGCGGCGGCATCGTGGCGGCGCTGGAGGCGCATGCGCTCGATGTGGGCGTGATTTCTCCGCCCTCGCGTTTGCCCGCCACGCTGCGGGTGACACACCGTTTCGACGACGCGTTCACCCTGATCGCACCCGCGAGCGTGGCCCCAACGTTCCCCAAACGGCGGCGGGAGGCCGAATTGCAAACATGGGCGGCGGGCCGGAACTGGCTGATGCTTGACGAGCGGTCACAAACGGGCCGCCGTCTGCGCGCGTGGATGAACGCGCATGACTGCGAAGTGGAGCCGGCGCTGCGTCTCGATGGCTTTGATGTCATCATAAACCTGGTCGCGCTGGGCATGGGGGTGAGTTTCGTGCCCATGCGCGCGCTGGCGCTATACGGGCGCAAGCGCACGATCAAGCGACTCCCGTGGCCCGAGCGTTTCGTGCGCAAGCTGGTCGTCGCCGTCCGCGCCAAACGGGAGCAACCCGCGCACGTGACGCGCTTCATCGAGAACGTGTTATTCTAAGGACGATTCCCAAATGACTGGTGTAGCGCCCGATAAGTAATGAACCGAATGGTCGGCCGGGCGTTGTCCGGGGAGCGTATCCGTCTCGGGTGCCGCGTTGGTCGTCTCGCCCAATGCACAAAGGGAGACGGCGGGACGCCGTCTCCGACACGCGGGACGCGTGTGCTCCCCGGACCCACAGACCATGCGCCGTTCAAGTTGCGCTATTTGTCGGGCGCCACACGGGTTATCCTTCAGCCCAAGAAAAAGCCGCGCTCCGGAAGAGAGCGCGGCCGGATTGAGGTTTTTAAGCCTTGGTGAGTTGGGGCGGGGCGGAGTCAGGCGGGATGCCTGCGCTAGCTTGGATCAGGCCTCCAACTGGGGGCGGTGGGCCTCGGGCCAGTCGATGTGGAAGAACTTGCCGCGGGGCTGGTCGACGCGCTCGTAGGTGTGTGCCCCGAAGTAGTCGCGCTGGGCCTGGAGCAGGTTGGCGGGCAGGCGGGCGGAGCGGTAGGCGTCGTAGTAGCTGAGCGCGGAGGCGAAGGTCGGGATGCTGATGCCGCTCTCCACCGCGAGGGCGATGACCCGGCGCCAGTTGGCCTGGGCCTTCTGGATGGTCTTGTTGAAATACTCGTCGAGCAGGAGGTTCGCGAGCTTGGGGTCGCGGGCGTAGGCCTCGGTGATCTTTTGCAGGAAGGCGGCGCGGATGATGCAGCCGCCGCGGAAGATCTGCGCGATCTGGCCGAAGTTGAGTTTCCAGCCGTACTCGCCCTGGGCGGTACGCATGAGTTGGAAGCCCTGCGCGTAGGAGCAGATTTTCGAGCAGTAGAGGGCGTCGTGGATGGCCTTGATTAGCTCTTCCCTGTCGCCGTCGAATTTTTTGGCCTTGGGGCCCTTGAGGATCTTGGAGGCGGCGACGCGCTCCTCCTTCACGGCGGAGATGCAGCGGGCGAAGACGGACTCGGCGATGGTCGGGGCGGGCACGCCCATGTCGAGGGCGTTGACCGAGGTCCACTTGCCGGTGCCCTTTTGGCCGGCGGTATCGAGCACGACGTCCACGAAGGCCTTCTTCGAGACGGGGTCCTTTTGCTTGAGGATGTCGGCGGTGATCTCGACGAGGAAGCTGTCGAGCGTGCCCTTGTTCCACTCGGAGAAGATGTCGCCCATCTCGGCGGGCTTCAGGCCGAGCAGGCCCTGCATGAGGGAGTAGGCCTCGCAGATCATCTGCATGTCGCCGTATTCGATGCCGTTATGCACCATCTTCACGTAGTGGCCGGCGCCGTTTTCACCGATGTAGACGGTGCAGGGCACGCCGCCCTTGATGGGTTTGCCGGGCTTGGCGCCCATGAGGGGCTTGCCGGTTTTGGCGTCCACCTTGGCGGCGATGGCCTTCCAGATGGGCTCGAGTTCCTTGAACGCGGCCTTGTCGCCGCCGGGCATGAGGGAGGGGCCGAAACGCGCGCCCTCTTCGCCGCCGGACACGCCGGAACCGATGAAGCGGAGGCCTTTTTCCTTCAGGGATTTTTCGCGGCGGATGGTATCGGTCCAGAGCGCGTTTCCGCCGTCGACGATGATATCGTCGGGGGCGAGGAGGGGGATAAGGCCGTCGATCACGGCGTCGGTGGCCTTGCCGGCCTGGACGAGGATGACGATCTTGCGGGGGAGGGCGATGGACTGGACGAACTCCTCCAAGGTTTTGTAGCCGACGACGCCGCCGGGGGTGTTGGGGTTTTCGGCGACGAACTTGTCGGTCTTTTCGACGGTACGGTTATAGACCGAGATCCGGAAGCCGTGGTCGGCGATGTTGAGGGCGAGGTTTTGACCCATCACGGCGAGCCCGATGAGTCCGATGTCAGAGTGCGTTTTGGCCATGGCGAAGGGATGAGCTAGCGGTAACGCCCGCGAAAACCAACTCGTTTTTC
>JBBRHC010000180.1:0-7728 GCA_038223295.1 Opitutales bacterium | reverse complement strand
TGAGATGGCGCAAGAAGTTGGATCAGATGGTCGTTCGTGAATCCCGAGGTGCACTGAATAGTGCATTGAGCGGGTGAACAAACGAGCAGATGACCAGCAGATTGCGCCAGATCGCGGCGATCCACTTCGGATTTCGGGTTTTATGCTCTTTATGCCTTTTGTGGCTAATCTTTCCCGCCGTTTTCGCACTGTGTGATGCGATTAATAAGGTAGAGACGGCCGAAAATATAATAATAAGACTGCAAAATCCTGTCTGCTAAACCAAGGTAAACACAGATCAGGCGGGCTTTCCCGCGTTTGCCATCCTTGGATCGCCTAGGCCGTCAAGGATTGGCGAACGCAGTGAAGCATTGGCGGGAGAGGGGCGAAAAGGGCAGGGGCGCTATTAGGGGGCTGCGTTTGTCGGGGGGCGTGGATCGGGCGCTGCCATGGCGGCGAGGTGGGAGAGCAGGGCGTCGACTTGCGCACCGTCGAGCTGGGCGGAGTAACCAGGCATGCCGGTCGTAAGGTTGCCCTCGAGGATGAGTTTGCGAAGGCCCGCATCGTCGGAGGCGGTGCGCCAAAAACCTTCCGGTCGGCGGAGCGCGACGAGGTTTTCCATCGCGGGCCCATGGCACGAGGCGCAGTGGGCGCGCGCGAGGACGGCCCCGTCGCGGGTCACCGCGAGTTCGGCCGGCGTGACCGTCGTGGGGTCGGGCGGCGGCGGCACCAGCGAGAGCGCGGGATAGGGGCCGGGTGGCGTGGCCGTCGGCACCACGCGCACGATCAGATCATAGCCCGGCCGCGGCCGCCCCTCGGGCGGATCGAGCTGGGAAGTGGAAAAGTAGAGGTACCCCTCGGGACTGATCGCCAGCGCGCGCAAACGCCCGAACTGTCGGTGAAACAAGCGGCTGAAGCCGGTCACAGCGCCGCCCTCCAGCGCGACATCGAGGATGCCCTCGCCGCGCAGGCAGGCCACGAGCGCGTGTCCGGTGAGTTCGGGAAACGCCTGGCCCCGATAAAAAAGCAAATCCGCAGGGGCTATAGATGGGGTGAACTCGAGGAGCGGCGCGACCATACCCTCGGCGTTGCGGCGATGGGAGACGACGGGCCAACCATAGTTTGCCGCGCGTTGCACCCAGTTTAGCTCGTCGCCACCGTTTGGGCCGTGTTCGGCCGCGAGCAGCCGCCCGCTACCGGGCTCGAAGTCGAGGCCCTGCGGGTTCCGGTGGCCGTAGCTCCAGATTTCCGGCCGGGCGTCGGCGCGGCCCACGAAGGGATTGTCGGCGGGGATGGCGCCGTCGGGTTCGAGGCGAAGGATCTTGCCGCGGAGCGAGCCGAGATCCTGCGCGGCGGGCGCGAGGTTGGCGTCGCCGCTGGTGAGGTAGAGCTTTCCGTCCGGACCGAAACGCAAGCGGCAGCCGGTGTGATTGCGATGCGCGGGCAGTCCCTCGATCACGACGTGCGGCTCCCCGAGCGCCTCCTCGGACACGAGTCGATAACGGACAACGCGCAACGCCTGGCCGGTGTCGGCGGTGGTATCAGCGTAGTTGTATGCGAGGTAGAGGAAACCGTTGCGGGCGAAATCCGGGTCCGCGACGACGTCGAGAAGACCCATTTTGTTGCCGAGCGCAACATCGAGCGTGAGCAGTGGCTCGGGCCGCAGCCGCCCGTCGGTGTCGATCAAGCGCACCCGGCCCGGGCGTTCGGTGAAGATCAACCTCCCGTCGGCCAGGGGCACTATCCCCCATGGCACCGCGACGTCCTTCACCACGAGTTCGAGCCGGTGCGGCGTAGTGAGAACCGCAGCCGGCGGGACAGTCTGAACCTCCTGCCCACGCGAGGACGGGGAGAGCGCGGCGACAAATAAAAGGAGGCCGAGGGGACGAAGCATGGCGTGGGGAGGGGTCTCAAAGCAGAGGAATGGATCCACGCACGATGTCGAGACCGCGCCAAAGACACCCGGGCCGAAGACGGCAGGCAAGTGTGGATAATTGCCACACCGCCCAGTGAGGTGGCATGAGGCGACGCGTTTCCCAGATTTCCCCCACGGGCGGCGAAACTACTTTTCAAGGGTACGGCGCGCTTAAAAACGGATCACGTGGCTGAGACCATACATCGACCGTGTAAGGTCGATTTCCGTGATCTACGTTCGCTAAAAATCATTAGTAATAGGTGGTGCTCAAGCCCACGGAACCCCGTTAAAATTTGATTGCTATAAGCTAACAAAAATCAGCGCGCCCCCAGTCCTCCCGGGCATCCTCCGTCAGGCGCGGCGGCGGCGGCGGAGGGGGATGATGGTGGCGGCGAGGACAAGACCCGCGAAGCCGTAGGCCGAGGGCTCGGGGACGACGGAGAAATAGATGCCGTTGACGCCGGAAAAAATCGAAGCCGCCGGCGGCTCCTTCGCCACTGCTCGTGTTGGTGGGAAAGATGGCGGCGTTGGTCCAGTCGAGGAGTTGGGCGGAGGCGGCGGCGGCGGGGACATCGTAACCGAAGAGGGCATAGCCATATATGGTGGAGCCGGGGGTAACGACGAAATCGGAAAGGGTAAAGACGAGGCCGCCCGGGCCTTGGTTGGGGCCGTTGAAAATGGTGTAGTTGGCGGTGGTGGTGTTACCGGTGTCGTAGCGGTGGATCGAGAAGGTCGTGTGGGTGTATAAATTGGGCGCGACGAAGGGGACGGTGCTGGCGAGCTTGCTGTAGGCGGCGGGGTTGCCGGAGCCGTCCACGCCGGTGACGAGTGCGATGCGGAAGGATTCGTGTTGGGGGTTGATTCCGAAGTCGAAGACGGGGATGGCGAAGCCAACGGTGGCGGTAAAGCCTGCGGGGGAGACGAAGTCCATACGCTCGACGTTGGCGATGCCGGAGCCGGCATTGCCGAAGAGCTTGTGTAAGCCGCGAGTGAAATTGTTGTCGAGGAGGACTTCTTGGTAGGTGTCGGCATGGCGGGCGATACTGTCGCCCAAGGCTGAGGCGGTCTGATACCAGACGTGGGCCTCGTTGGCGCCGGTGGCGGTGCGGCGGATGAAGACGAGATCGGACCGGACGGTGACGCCGTAGGTCTGACTGGCGGTGGTGAAAGTCTGGACGGCGACCGTGGTGTTGCGGAAGTTGAAGCCCTCGTGGACGGAGTCCGCGGCGTCGGTGGTGAGGGTGGTGGCGCTGAGGATGGTGACCTAGGCGCGGGCGGGGGCGTTGGACACGACGGCGCAAAGGGCGAAAGCCGCTAGGGGGAGGGGCACGGAAAGACGGGTGGCCAAGCCAGAGAGGTTTGAACGAAGGCAACCAAGAGATGAGCAAAACTGATTCATATACGTAAAGTAAATGTAAGGGACGAGCGAATTAGAACGGGAATCCAGCCTCTATGGTGGGTATTAAGGAGTATAGTGGGTAGGCAGGAAAGGGTGGTGGGGTCAAACCGACGTGATCGTCAAGGGTTTGCCCCAATCGGACCGGCGCGCGCGACGCCAAGGATATTCCCGTCCCGACATTCGGCATGGCTCTTCCCTTCGCACCACCCCTTTTACCCAACGCCGTTTTGGACTTTTACTGCCCATCACGGCCTGCCGCGACTGGGCTGTTGCGATCAGCCTTAAAGGCGCATAACATTCTTTTATCAAATAGCTTACCGTCGTAAAGACCTACGCCGCCGCGCCCCGACTGACGATAGATGCCGGACGAGTTCCTCGTGACACCAAAGCCTCTTGGCGCTAGTAAATCAAGCCCCTCCCCGATCAGTTCGCCCACTATCTCCAAGGCCCCAAAATCAACAAACAGCGGGCTGCCCCTCCATCCGCCCCGACATGGGGCGTGGATAATACCATTGAACGCGAGCAGAGCGGCCTCTCCATAAAGGTCGCTAAGACCGATGATTGAAACAAGCAACCACCGATGAATATCGCTCCGGCCACCTCAGCCCCACGCGGCGTCTACATGCTCGGTAACGACCACGTCGCCGACTACCTCGAAGCCCTCTTCATCAGTCTGCGCCAGCACTCGCCTGATCTGCCCGCGCGGCTCATACCTTACGACGGACGCCTCACCCGTACTCGCGAACTTTGCGCCCGCCACCGCATCGAGATCCATACGGACCTCGCATTCCCCGCGTTGGAGCAGCTCGGGCTGGGTCTCTGGACCAGCTCGCCTTACTCCAATCATCAAAACCTCTTCCGGCGCCTGTGCATATTCTGGGGACCGTTTGATAACTTTCTCTACCTGGATGCGGATATCTGCGTGCTCTCGCCACTGGAACCGCTTTTCGACGCGTTTGAGAAATCCCCCGTGCCTTTCGCTTCCTTCGACGTCGATCACGAGCGCGTCTACCAGGCCGGGCCGCTTCGTGATCGCATGATTCGCGAACACGGCTCGCTCGGTTTTAATTCCGGCCATTTTTTCTCCCGCCTCGGCGTCTTCGATCTCGAAAAACTACAATCCGCCATGCGGGCCGCCCAACCGCTGGCGCATTTGTTCCAAGATCGCGGCGACCAGGGATTTCTTAATTTCGCGGTCGATCATTTCGGCGTGCCCCAGACACGAATGACGCGTCTTCTACCCGGCCTGGCCGACAAACAGTGGTGCGAGCAACGCTTTAAAAAATCAGGCCCGCGCTGGATCATTGACCGTCCTGGAGATGTCGAGGATGGGAAACAAATTTGCCTTATCCACTGGTCGGGCTACAACCTACCCGGCTGGCATATCCCCAACCGCGCTTTCTATTATCGGTATCGCGGCCTCGGCCTCTCCGCCGTCGAAAAACAAAAACTCCTTGCCCGCGACTTCTGGCGGCACCACTCGCGCCCGTTGCGCCCGTTTCTTGATCGGGTGCGCATACGTGCAGGCGGCGTTCGTCGCCGCCTCGGCGTCTAAAATCTTACGCCTTCCGACTAAAAATCGAGGCGATCAGAGACATCAGGGTATTGCGCCCCTAAACAGCAGCCTGCTGGGCATCAGGCACTTGAATCGCCCCCCCCGGCGCGGGGCCAATTGCGCAACCGGGGCCGAACCAGCCCCTAACGAAATCTTACCTGACTGATTTAAGGCGGGAGACTGCCGTGCCGATGGACGACGCGTAACCAAACCATAAACCACACTAAATTCGTGAAACACATCCACGCCCTGCTCGCTTCGTTCCTGCTCCCCATCGCGGCCCATGCCGTCGTCTACGAGGACACCCTGCCCAATCCCCTGCAGTTCGGAGGCAACAATCTGGCTGAAGGGCCCTTCGTCTCCACCTTTGTTGTCCCCGATGCGGCAACATGGGATATCGGGACCATCACGCTCAGCATCGGACAAGGCTCCGAGGCAGATATGTTCCTGACGATTACAGACCCCGGCGCCAACATCTTGGGGACTTCGGGAACCACCCAATTGACCCAACTTTTCGAATTTATCCCCACGAGCTTCTCGTTCATAAACGCGGTTACCCTTTCCGCCGGCATCTATAACATCGTATCCAACTACACAATAACCGGTTTGGACAACAGCAGTTATTGGGATGCCGGTGCCAATGCATACCGCATAGAAAGCGGCACGGCGGCGATTCCGGAACCTTCGACCACAGCGGCGGTGACGGGAGCCGCGATACTGGCCGTCGTCGCCCTGCGCCGTCGCCGCGTCTGAGATTTCTCCGCGCCACTCAAGATAAGGGAGGCCAAAGTGAAAGGGGCAAATCCAAAGGGTCGCCCTGAAGGCTCGAGTCTTCGCAACCCATACCGCTGCGCGCATTGCCACGTTATCAACCGTGGCAACTGCGCTTCGATATGCCGCCGAACTCGCGCCAATAATCGCAGGCCTTGGGTTTGGCCCCAAGCCCCCACCCTTCGGCATCTCCTACTCTGCGCCATCCACGAGCATCTGCGAAACCCGCTATCGGCGGCCGACTCTCCGTTCCCCCCCCGCTTCCCTCCGCCATTCAGAACCCCGCTTTCAGCACCTCTTCCAATACCACAATATCCCGCTGCAAGTGACGTATAAACTCCGGTTTATAATCCAGCGGCAGATTCACCACACAGGTTGGGGTGATAGATGCGATTCTCCTGGTGCTGACGCCCCCACCCCGCCACCGCCTCGCGCTTGGCCGTTAAGGTGAACTCGATCACTTCGCGCGTCGCCATCCCTTGTCGTGCGTATTCGGGCAATATCGAATACCGTACCAAGTGTTCGATCCTACATGGCCGGAAACACGCCTGATCGGCGGCGGAGTAGATCAGCGGTGACGCCGTAAACGTGCGCCCGTCCTCCCGTCCCAGACGCACCGCCCTTTTGTTACCTCCAGAACGCGTCCGTTTATAACCACCCCGGCCCCATACCTAAACTCGCGCCATTCGCCCGGCCCCATTTTCGGCGCCAAAAGTCGTATTCGCGCATCTGCCTTCACGCGCTCCTCCGGAGTGATAATCCGATTTTGCGCCCCCCGCACCGCCTTGGCCGGCGAATTTCGCGCCTCCGGCCCTCGTTCGCACCCCACCACACGTTCGACCCCAGCAGAAGGTTCCGACGAGGCAAGCGTAGCCCAGCAGCCGACTCGACTTTTTCCGGCGCAGCAACCCCACTGCCACCGACGGCACTCCCGAGGCGGCCCGCGTGGTACATTTTTACGGCGATGTAGCATCCATGGTAGATGACCGCCACCCAAGCCCGACCGCCCTTGGCCGTCGATGCCCCCCAGTCCGGGCCAAGTATTCCCCTCACGGGTAAACTTTGCACTATATTGTTAATCCGCCCCCAGTCCGGAGGTTTTCCCGTATAGTCACACCCGACGCTGGCCAGCGCGGCGGCGCTCGGCTTGCTGGGTTGCCTGTTCCTGATGTTCACTGAGCTTTCCCCTTTCCCCCGTCTGCCGTCCCTTTACCTATCCGCCGCTGGAACGCTGCTGCTCGCCCTCCCCCCCCGGCTCGCCGCCCAGGCCTACGATCCCCCGGCCGCCTACTACTCCACCGCCAGCGGTACCGGCCCCAGCCTGAAGGCCTCTCTCCATGCCGTCATTGATCGCCACATCATGATTCGCTACACCTCCTCCTCCAGCCTGGATGTCTGGGACGCGCTCAGAATCCTCGACGCCGACCCCGCCAACCCGGCCAACGTCCTCCTGCTCTACTCCGGCGTCTCCCGTGACAATACCCATCAGGAAGGCAGCACCAGTGCTCCCAACACCTGGAACCGCGAGCACGTCTGGCCCCTTTCCCTCGGCCCCGACACCACCGGCACCACCGCCGGCACCGATCTGCACCACCTCTTCGCCTGCGACACCACGGTCAACGCCAACCGCGGCAACCTGCCTTTCGACGCCCTCGCCCCCGGTGGCACTCCCGACCCCGAGGCGCCCGAGTCCCGCCGATCCGCAGGCGTCGCCTGGGAGCCGCGCGACGCCGACAAGGGCCGCCTCGCCCGCGCTCTCTTCTACATGGACGTGCGCTACGAGCCCAACGACGACACCGGCAACGTTCCCGACCTCGTGCTCGCCGCATTCACCTCCTCCTCGCAGATGGCGCGGCTCTCCACCCTCCTCGCCTGGAACCGCCGTTTCCCCATCGCGGACACCGAGCGCCTGCGCAACCAGCGCATCTACTCCACCTACCAGCAAAACCGAAACCCCTTTGTCGATCACCCCTACTACGCCGACATGGTTTTCGCCGGCACCACCGCCCGCGGCGCCTGGCGTAACCAAAAGTTCACTACGGCCCAGCTCGCCACCCCCGCCGTCATCGACGACACCGCCGACCCCGACGCCGACGGCCTGCCCAACCT